>NZ_SJPW01000011.1 GCF_007860125.1 Rubripirellula tenax | reverse complement strand
AGTTCGCGCTTCGCAGTGCTGCTTCCGTTCGGCCTACGGCCTCACTCCAGCAGCACTGCGAATCACCGATCCCAATTCCCCAACCCAATCTTTCATAACGCCTGGTACAGGAATTGGGGGCATCCCAACCGCATCGCCGTTGTAGCCGATTTGCGGACCACTGGATTGCCTTAGCGGACACCGCCATCGTCGCGACATGGTGAATGCGGTAAAAACCGGCGGTGTCGTCCAGAACAGGGAGCGAGACGGTCGTTTCGATCCTCGACGAGTGCGTCCACCGCGTTTTGAGGTATCGATTGAGTCCTTTGCTTGCGTTATTGGGAGTCATTGCGGTCGGCTTGCTGGTCGGACGTATTTCCTTATTCGGAATTTCGCTGGGCACTTCAGCGATTTTGTTCATCGCGTTACTTGCCGGCCACTTTGGAATGTCTGTTCCCGAGGGGATGGGGACAATCGGGTTGGCGTTGTTTGTGTACTGCGTCGGCATTTCGGCAGGCCCCACGTTTTTCCGTGGGCTGGCGGCGCAAGGACGCACGATGTCGATATTGGGCGCGATGATCGTCTTAACGGGCGCTGTAGTTGCTGCGGCCGCTTCAAAGATCCTGGGTTTACCTGCCGAATTGACCGGTGGGTTGATGGCGGGTGCCTTGACCAGCACGCCGGCGCTAGGCGCGATCACCGAGAGCACGGAACAAACGGCAAGCGTCGCCGTAGGTTTCGGCGTCGCCTATCCCATCGGCATTGTTGTTGTTGTCGTTTTCGTTCAGCTTGCCATCAAGTTCGGACTCAAAGAGGCGACACAAAGCACCAGCGCCCCGTCGGACGATGGAATGTTTGCCGAAGGCACGATCCAACGCCGCGCTGTCCAAGTCGTCAACCCGGCGATCATCGGCCGTCGACCAGGTGACGTGGAAATTTTTAACGATTCGGGGTGCCAAATCTCGCGGATCCAGATCAACAACTACTGGCAACCGCTTGCACCGGAGTACACGTTCGGCTTGGACGACAAGGTCTTGATCGTGGGTGAGGAACAAGACTTGCGACGCGTCGTCGAGACGCTTGGCGTGGTGACCAGCGGCGACGATGCGATTATTGATGCCGATCACCAGCGGAAGACACTGGTTGTCACTTCGCCGGAAGTCTACGGTCGCACGCTAAAAGAACTGCGACTTCGTTCTCGGTTCGGAATCACGGTCGTCCGCATTCGCCGACACGACATCGAGTTCGTGCCGTCGGGACGTACGCGGATCGAGTTCGGCGACACTTTGACTTTGGTGGGCGAAATGCCAAACCTTGCCAAGGTGCAGGGCGTTGTCGGGCATCGGCCCCGAGCATTGAACGAAACCGATCTGCTGTCCTTGGCGGTGGGCTTGGCCGCCGGCATTTTGGTCGGCCGCACGTCGTTGGAGTTTGGAACGATCTCCGTTTCACTGGGTGTCGCGGGCGGCCCCTTGATGGTGGGCCTGATCCTTGGGCACTTTCGCCGCATCGGGCCTATCCGCGGATCGTATCCTCCGGCGGCTCAAATGTTGATGACCGAAGGTGGGCTCGCCCTCTTTCTATCGGACGCCGGCATGGACGCTGGAGCGAACATTGCACCGGTGCTGGCCGAACACGGCGTCACGCTTGCCGCCGTTGCCGCCGCGATCGTCGTCATACCGCTTGCCGTCGGATTCATCGCCGCGCGGTATGTCTTCAAACTGACGCTACTTCAATCCTTGGGTGCGACGTGTGGCGGCATGACGTCGACGCCAGGGTTGGCAGCCTTGACCACCGCGACCGACTCCAGCCAACCAGTAACCAGTTACGTCGCCGCTTATCCGGTTGCGCTGGTGATCATCACCGTCGCAGCACCGTTGTTGGTGGAACTGCTCGCGCCGCTAACGCAGTAAAAGACCTGGTCGAAACGGATTCTCAAACGGTAACCGGATCGGGCAGCTCGCGATTGACTTCGTCGATCCGATACCCGAAACCGGGGCCGCGGATCGTTGACAGATCCAAGCGACCATCGCGTCGACGATAGATCCCCGGATGGACGGCGGCGTCCTGCAATGATGCGTCGGGATAGAACTGCATCCCGTTCGATTCGACGCCCATGATCGTGCCGGCGTGCGCGGCCAATCGGACGTGTGGGATCTGGGCCAGCATCGGATTGGTCAAGTCTTGCACCATCAACGGCATCCCGTGCGCCTTCGCCCAACAAAGACTTAAAAGTGCACCCGTTTGTGTTTTGCAAGTCTTCAAAGCCACGCCGGTCCAGCCCAAACGCTTTCCCATCGCGACGAATCGCCAATCGTGAGCACTTTCGTCAAGGAACAACGGCTTACGCTCGGAAACGCTGTGCGTGTCGATCTGGCGTTTTTCCAGGTCATAGGGAAACGGCTGTTCGACATAAATGATCAGTTCGTCGATGGCGGGATGCTGCGACTTCAACTTGTCCAGAATCTCGTTCACGTATTCGGTGGTTTCGGCCGTACAGTTGAAATCAGCCGACAACGACTTCACGCCAAGCTCCAACGACATCTCGCCGACACGGACGATACGATCATAGTCCCATGACGCATCGTTACCCCGGAGTTTGATTTTCAAACAATCCAACCCGTCGCGAACGATCCACTGGCGAAGCGTGACCGGATACCCGTCGTCGGGTTCGGTGCCAATGCGATCCGAATCTTCCAAAGGGTCGAGTCCGCCGACCAAGTGCCACACCGGAAGCGACGTCGGTGGATCGGCAACCAAATAGTCACAAGGAAATTTGCCGGCGAACGAAATGCCACTGCCTTGCTCGGGCGTCAGGTACGCCGACAAATCATCGGACAGATACTTTTCGTTGTACGTATCGTAGATATCGACGTCATGCAATTTTCCATAAGCGTCATGAGTCGCGATGTCGAATGCGCTGGCAGCGATCAGCGCAGCAAGATGCGGCATCGCGTGTTCGCCACGACCGGCGTTGAAGGACTCGACCATCGACGGCATGATGTGGTCCAGGAAGTGGTGCCCGATTTCCAACGCGTGGCCGGTGGCTGGATTGGATGTCCAGTTTTTGGCAAGTTGGCCGCAGAAATCCGTCATCGCATCGAAACGCTGGGCGTACGTCATCGCCGCCGACGGCCACGCCCACGTGACGGACAACGGAGTCTCGCCCCAACCAACCGCTGTTTTTCCGTCGGCGTCGACGACGGTGACGGCGACCCGGGCACACGTGACGGACGAAACCGACTCGGGGCCGAACTTCAACGGCATCCGCATCGTGACGGGCAAATAGTGCAGCCGCACCGACTGAATTTCGACGTCGGTAGATTTACGAAAACGAGACATCAAACGAGTTACTGTGAGAGGGGGGCGAAAGCAAAAAGACGCGTCAGCCCGACAGTGTAGAAGAAATGGCTAGCGAATGGCGGTGACCAGCGCGCGAAGGTTCCGAGCATTCTGCCCAAGGTCGCCCTTTCCGACCCTGGACTGGCTTTCCGCATCGACCCGACAACTGCGGCCGCCCGGATCGGCGACGATTTGAACTCGGATATCATCCACGAATCGGAAGATTCGCGTTGTACGAGTCAGATGCAGCGCAATGACGGCCCCGTTGTCGTCGGGTTCTCGCGAAACAAGTGCCCAGCCGGACTCATGTTCGGTCCACTGGACGATTTTGTCGGCGACCGACGTGGGAGTCTCGGCAAGTTGGACGGGTCGCAGAATTCGGTCTTCGGCTTTGTCACTGAGTTGGGCATGATTTGTCGTCAGGCCACGGACAATGCTTTGAACATTCATGCAGATCCATCCGGCAAACAATAGTATCGAGGCGATCGGTATTACGAATCGCCGGGAAGGTCGAAACAAGAACCTACAGAAGTCCATCTTTTTCGAGCATCTCTTTGTACTGGTCGCGTTCACGACGAGTCGCTTCGAGGTCGAAGATCAGATACTTCATGTCCAAGCGAAGTTGCGACAGGGCTTCTTGAACCAAGTTCAGAATGCGGCGTCGACGAGTGCTGCATTCGACGACGCGTTGCATCGCGGGAGCAACCACATCGCGATAGCGTTCGGGCAGCGAAGCAATCGCCTTGGCCATTTCTTGCAGCTCGATCGGAGTGTCGTCGGAGGTTTGGTTGGTGGATCCGATGGTCTTTGGCATCATAGGTTCGCGTCCTTCGGTGAGTTCTGCGAGAGGTTGCAGCGGGTGATTGCGGGAGGCTGTTTCGTTGACATGCCATCCATTGCATTTGCGGTGCCGCATTCCTTCGGCGGATCACAGCTGAATCGCATAAACCTTTTCCTCATATAGACTTGCGACACAAACACTGCCCGCGATGCAAAAATCCAACGATGCTTCAAAGCAACACGGTTTCGGCTTGCTGGCAGCACTTAAATCTTGGTATGGAAAGGGCTTGCGTCAGCTTGAGGATGTTTGCGCCCGGTCGTGGTGTTTTTTCAACACTGCGTCGCATTCATCCCACATGACGTCGGCGATTGTTCCGGCATTCGTACCCTGGGTCAACAATCCAATGTCACAAACATCTACGCCTTGTCGCGAATCGACGTCGAATCTGACGACGGGGCAAAGCGTGCATGCGCTGACGACAATGACGTGCTCTACGAGCCGTTTTGGATGGACACTCTGGGCGTTTCTAGTCCTGTGCATCGCGGTTGGTTTCGTGCTTGGCGTCACCCCCGGGAAGGCCAACGCCCAGATTTACGACTCGCTTGACGCCTATCCGCCGCGATGGCATCTGGACAGCTCGGATTGCGACGCGCGGGTGATCAAGCAAGATCATTTGGCCGATGGAGGCGTGAACGATGGCGCCTGCGAAACCATATCGCTGGTCGCGGGCAACGGAACCGAAGCGATCTTGGTCTATCCGATCCAACCGGTTCGTCCTCTGAACGACCTGCTTGCCAAAGTTTCGGTGATGAGCGCCAAGCCGGGGGCGAAGATCGGATTTCGCGTTCGCTATCCCTTCGTCCGCAACGCCGAAACGAGACGTCCCGAGTCGGTCGTTATCTACGGCGCCGCGTATACGAAGCCCGGCGAGTTCGCGACAATCGGTATCGGCATGATCGAACGCGCGCTGCGGCTAAAGAACATGGCGATGCGGGGCCAGTACGGCAGCGATGCGGACTTGTCTGGCGCCTTTGTCGATGCGGTCGTTATCAATGCTTACGCGGGCCCGGGCAAAACGGCCCTGCGAATAGACGAATTGCGTGTCGATGGACTGGTTGCGATCAGTGCCGGCGTTGTGACGGGCAACGCTCGCGATGGTGAATTCGCGCGAGAAGATGCCGATGCACGAACGTCTCGAAAACTTGGCGACGACGCTCGAACACTCCATTCGTTTTCCAAGCCGGCGTTTCCGATCGGCCGAGTGACGCGAATCTTGCAGCACAACGGCGAACCGCTCGCGTGGGTGCGATCGCTCGGTTTCGACGCGGTGCTGTTGGCAGGCCCGCCCGACGCGGCGATCCTTTCCGAAGCCAGCCAAGCCAGGATGTCGCTTTACGCTCCGCCGCCGAGCGCGCCGGACCCGTCGATCGAATCGCTGTTAGAACCGATCGCGGCCTGGTACATCGGCATGGGTGATGCGTTGGATAGCCGGCAAGTCGATTCGACGTCCGAATTATCTGCGAAGCTACGGGCGTGGCCGCGTCGTTGGCAACGGCCGATCGTCGCTGCACCCTCAGAAGCTTGGCGCAGCTACGCGCCATCGATCGATGCGATCATCGGCGATTTACCGCCGCGCGTCCGCGGCGTCCGGGGCGGTGAAGAAGTCGCACAAATGGTCCAGTCACGACGCGAAGTCGGCGACCGCGTCGAAGCCGGCGTCGGCATCAGCAGCATGCCGCCCGAATCGATGCTGTTGCAAACCGAGTCGATCGCCAACTCCATCGGTGCACCGCCGCCGGACGGTTTCCGCTGGCATTCGATGTGGCTGCAAACGATGCGTTCGCTCGAATCGACTCCGTCGGCGATCCTCTTTCGTTCTACACGAACACTCGCATCGGGAAGCCAGTTCGACCAAAGCCGCGCCATGTCGCTGAGCTACGTCAACCGAACCGTGGCAATGATTTCGCCCTGGGTGACGTCGGCCACACCCGCGCCGCCACCGCCGATCGTCGGCGCGCCGTATCGATGCACACGATTGGCGACCGACGGCACCGACTTGCTGATTCTGACTTCCATCGCAACGCGGGGTAACGAAGTGCTGGCCGGCGACGGTGACACGCTCGAAATTCAATTGACGCCGTCCGATGCGGCAAAGACCGTTTGGCGAATGACTCACTTTTCGGCCGAGCGGCTGACTCCGGAAGCGACGGCCACGGGGTCTCGATTGCAAATCGTATCGCCCGACGCATCCGAATTGATTGTGCTCAGCAACGATCCGGCGGTCGGTGGATTGCTGATCAGCTCGGCAGCCAAGTTCGCCCGGCAAGCCGGATTGGACCGATGGCAATTGGCGACGGAATCGGTTCGTCGCACGCGCGAGAGTTGGCAACGTGCCGCGGCGGCCCGCGCATCGGATCGCTCGCCGCCGTCCAGTTTGATCGGCGTCGCCGAGCAAACCCTTCAACAAGCCGAACCGTTGTACCGCGCCGGTGACGTCGACCAAGCGATCCGAATGGCGCGCCGAGCCGATGCATGGGCACTGCGCAGCGATTGGCAACTCGCCGAAGCACTGATGCCCGATTGGCCGGCACCGACGAGCAGTCCACCGATGGACCTTGGCGCCGCCGAGATTCAGACGATCTGGCGTCCGTTGATGGACGACGCGGGGTGGAGCGACAACCTTTTGACCAGCGGTTCGCTTGACGACGCCAACTTGATGGGCCCCGGTCGATGGAGTTTCGGGGGCCGGATGGCGGGTCGCGCGACAAGCGAAGTGCGTCACGTCACTCGCGGAACGTACCAGGGCCCCGGCGCTCTGCAGGCACGCGTCTCGCCCATCGGCGATGACCCACTTCCGGGCGGGTACGAGGGCACCGTCATTCAGATCCGCAGTCCTTCGGTTCGAGTCGCCGCCGGAACGGCCATCCGAATCGACGCGGTCGTACGAACGCTCGGGTTTGGCGCGCCTCATCAAGGTGTGCTGGTTTACGATTCGATCGGCGGTCAAGAGATGGGGATTTTGGTTCGCGCTCGAAGCGACTGGACACCGATTCGGCTGTATCGCCAAGCCGTTAGCAGTGGCGAAGTCAGCGTCATGTTCGAATTGATCGGAGCCGGCGAAGCAACCATTGACGACGTCCATCTAAGTGTCTGGCAGCCGCAATCGATTTTGCCAAAACCGGTGCCGTACCCGATCGCGGACGTGAACCAGTAGAATCAGTTCGCCTTGATGGCCGGAAACGCGAACCACTTCAACGGAGAATCCACGTCGTGCAACAAGTCAAAATCTTCAAGAGCGTCGACACCGAGCTGGCGGAAATGGAGCGTCAAATCAACCGCTGGATGCGGAAGAGCGGCGCCCGAGTGCTATCGATCTCCGGCAACCTGGCGTCCCAAAGTGGCAGCCATGGTGGCCCCCTCAATTCCTTCTCGGCCGGCGACGTTCTGATCATCGTTCACTACGAAATCGACACGCCGGCTGCCTAAACGATCGAATTTCTCAACGATCTTCAAACCAAACGTATCTCACGGAAAAGAACACCGTTGCGTGCGGCAACGTCGGCCTGGGAAGGCCCATC
Organism: Rubripirellula tenax; assembly: GCF_007860125.1. Taxonomy (NCBI): domain Bacteria; kingdom Pseudomonadati; phylum Planctomycetota; class Planctomycetia; order Pirellulales; family Pirellulaceae; genus Rubripirellula; species Rubripirellula tenax. Next base: position 58,088 of record NZ_SJPW01000011.1, on the reverse strand, counting down.
CATCTTGGGCGCTGGGCCGAAACGGCTCGCCCTTTTCTTTTTTTGGTGAACCTCGGCCAGCCCAGTCTGTCTTGGTCCATACCGATGAAAGAATTGTTGAATTGGCAAAAAAACTTGAACAAGAGTTGACGCCAAGCGATAATACCGAAGTCGGATCGCGATGACGCGTCGCGATACACGTTTCCGTACGGCGATCGGCCCTATCTGGTTGGCACCTGGGTCGAAAACCGTCAAACCGATGATTACGAAGGGAGGTGAGCAAGTGGATTATTGCTGTACGAGCCAACGGGGTGACAACCGTTAGCGAAAGTCGGCGGACCGATGCTTCGGCATGGTCACCCCACTCGTTCATCCTAGGATCGAGCGAGAACTTCCCCGCCTGTCGAGATCTACCTTGTGTCTCGGCGGGCGGGTTTTTTTGTGCGCCGACGAAGCGTCTCGAAACGCTACAATGGGAAGAACGGGTTCGACCATCCAAACCGGCGTCTTACTTCTTCCACGTCCTCAAAAGAGTCTCTTCACCATGCGACTGTTTCTTCGCTGGACCGCATTGTCCGTGATCCCACTGGGTCTATTGGTTGGCGCGGTGGGCTGTGATCAATCGGCGACCGCTGTCGCGGCACCGACCGAAGAATCCGACGTGACCCCGTCGACCAATACGAAAGCCGAGACGGATACGAGTCCGTCGGAATCGTCGGCAACTCCCTCATCGCAACCTTCCGGCAAAGTGAGCAAGAAAGTGGAAAACAAAAAAACGCTGCCCTTCGTTTTCGGTTCCTACAACCCGCTCAATGATCTCGAAGCGCACGTCCTTTTGAACAAGGGCACCGAAGCGCCCGGCGATGGCGGCTACACGTTGACGAAGGACCCCGGCATTTACCTGTGCCGTCAATGCAACGCTCGGCTGTACCACGCCCAAGACAAATTCGTCAGCCATTGCGGTTGGCCCAGTTTTGACGACGAAATCGAAGGCGCAGTGGCTCGCCACACCGATGCGGACGGCCGACGCGTCGAAATCACGTGCGCAAACTGCGATGGGCACCTCGGACACGTTTTTGAAGGAGAACGGATGACCGAGAAGAACACCCGGCACTGTGTCAATTCGATCTCGATGCGTTTTTATCCCGAAGGAAGCGAATTGCCGCCCGTGATCAAATTGCCGGATAGCGAAGCGAATCCCGCACAGCCGTAAACCCGGCGATTCGGGCACAGATAACGCTGTTGATTTATTTTCAAACGGCCCGATGCCACTGAGTATCATGGCGGCACGGATTCCATCATGCCCGACCAAGATGAAGCGAAAGACACGTCTGTGACCCGCGTTCTGATCACCGCTTTTGAACCGTACGATCGCTGGCCCGAGAACAGCAGTTGGGCCGCGCTCGTCGATTTGACGCGATGGTACGACGGCCCGATCGAAATCGTCAGCCGGCGGTACGCGGTCGATCTGACTCGAATGAGCCAGAATCTTCGCAAGGATCTGCAGGAAGACTTCGACTTTGCCATCCATCTGGGCCAAGCCCCAGGCCATCCGCTGATCAAGCTCGAAGCCGTCGGGCTGAATGTTCGTAGCGACGGCTCGCCGCTGATCAAGGACGCTCCGGAGGCTTACCGATCCCCGTTGCCACTGGACCGATGCTGTCGTGCTCTACTTGCCGCCGACATCCCATGCGAAGTGTCGCACCATGCGGGTACCTATCTTTGCAATGCGGCACTGTACTTGAGCCAGCATTATGCCCAGTCGTTCGGCATGAAAACGAGATCGGCGTTCGTCCACGTGCCGCTAACGCCAGCACAATGCGCCAAGGACCCACAGTCCCGGATGCCCAGCATGAGCACGCCGATGGCCAGTGCAGCGATTGCGATGATCTTAGACCAATTGGTTTAAGAAACGCCAATCAAACCCAGTTGAGCTGCCAAGTTGCCCGCCACCGCGGTCTGGCCCCACGTCGCCGCCAACATCACGCTGTTGATCCCCGATCCGATCCCCAACATCGTCGTGTGGTTTCCGGGCAACAGATCACCCGACACGGCGGCCGCCGCCAGCGTTAACGGCAATGCCACCGATCCGGTGTTCCCCAGTCGCGGAAACGTGATCGTGTCTTTGCCGATCGGCAAACCCATGGCTTCCAGCATCGCGATGCGGTGACGCCCGCCGACCTGGTGACAAATCGACCGATCGACCTGGCCGCGATCCCACCCGATGACATCCAGCAGTTGCTCAAAACCCTCTGCACCCGTCGCAATCCCTTCGGCCATCAAACGCTCCGAATCGGTGTCCATCAAGGGGGCCATTTCGGCGCCGGCCGTGTCATGATTGCTGCGGCACAAATCATGGAACTCGGTTCGCGATTGGGCAATCGCCGCGTCGATCGTTGTGCCATGCTGAGAGAGCCGCCGATGGCACAGCAACCACGCACAGCTGCCCGAACCGATGGTCAACGACGCGAATGCGGGCTTCACCGACTTGCGGGACAGACTTACGTCGGCGTTCAGCGTCGCAATCGTTTGCTCCAGCAACGGTCGGCTGTTTTCGGTCCCGACCACGATTCCTGCATCGATCGCACCCGATTCGATCATCATCGCAATTTGCACGGCACCGTTGATCAAGCCCAAACATGCGTTGGATACGTCATAGACCCAACACCGACTCGGTAAACCGACGCCATGGTGAACCCGCGATGCCGTCGCGGGCTCTAAGAAGTCACGGCATACGCTGGCGTGAATCAAACATCCGATTTGATCGCGATCGACGGACGATGCTTCGATCGCATGATTGGCGCTACGGATGCTTGGCCCGCTAGGCACGGTCCCCGGTTGCCAGACACGTCGCTGGGCAATGCCGCTCATCAATTCGAGCCTGCCTTCGGGCAGCTTCAGGCGGTCGTAAAGAGGCGTCAAGCGAGATTCGATATCACTGCTCGACCACGTTTCTTCGGGAATTTCCGCACCGATCGATTCCAGGCAGACGTTGGCAAATCGCACGCGATGACCTAAGTGTTGAAGTAGCTTGCTGTTGCAACAAATATACAGCGGCCGTTCGTTCACCAACAGCACGCCACAACACCTGCTTTGCTAGCAACAAAACGCTTTGCTATCACCGCCCGTAGTGCTAGCAGCACCCACTCAAGCGAATATGTAGAACCAGTTTGGTGCCCCGAGATTCGAGCTGTAATCTCTCCAACCATCAAGGGCAAGGCATCGTCACCTCGCCCACCCAGCCCAAGGAGCAAAGTTTATCACGGACGAAACAGCCTTTGAAGCTGCACTTCTCTTCTGGACAGATCCTTCGGCAAGCCCAACACGGTGGCACCAGGGTCGCGGGAAAGCAAGCTCTTCAAAGCGGTCGTTGGTGTGAACCCACTGTTCCACATTTGGGTTGGTTGATGCAAAACGATTTGCATCACAATTTCATTCGCTCGATTCGAAGAGGAACTTTCGGATGTCGAATAAACCGCTCATTGGAATGAACGCTGATTACCGCGCAGCGGCTCGCAACGTGCCAGCCTACAGCTACATCGCGGCCGGCTACTTCAACTCCATCATCGCAGCCGATGGCATTCCTGTCGTGATCCCGCCCATGGATGATCCGGCGTCGATCGCTCGTGTCTTGGATTCTCTCCACGGCTTTGTCATGATCGGCGGTGCCGACTTGGATCCGCGAAACGACGGATTTATGCTCCACCCGAGCGTTCGCCCTCTCGATCCGGTCCGCGAAACCAGCGACCGATTGCTGATGGCCGACATCGCCGAGCGGCGTATGCCGGTACTGGGCATTGGAACGGGCATGCAGTTGCTGAACGTCCAACAGGGCGGCAACTTGTTCCTTCATATCAAAGAAGACCTACCAAACGCGGTTCCTCACCATGACCCGCAAGACGCAAACCACCGACACACGCTGGATGTGGTTAGCGATTCGTTGATTGGTCGCGTTTATGGCGACGGCGAGATCCGCGTCAGCAGCCGACACCACATGGCGATCGACGAAGTAGCACCCGGTTTCCGCGTCACCGCACGTTGCCCGGACGGAGTCATCGAAGCCATCGAAAGCGAAATGATGGACTGGTTCGCTCTTGGCACCCAGTTCCACCCCGAATGTGGCGCCGCATCGGCGCTTGATGTTCGGATCTTCGAAGAATTCGTCGCCGGCGTTTTGGAACGCTCGGAACAAGATCTACGTTTGGTCGCCTAGTCGACCCCATGGACCAACAGTTACTCTCCCGCTGAGGAGCCAGGAACGCAAGGATGCGGTCCTTGCCAAGACGACGGTTGAGTTGCTCGGAAAATCACTACGAATCACTCGCGTACGGAAACGCACGGCCCCCTCGGGGTTCGAGTCAATGCAAGATGCAATATGACAAAGTGACGTTGTGGCGAAGTTTCGAGCGACGCGGTCACGGACGATCAAGATTCAAAGCAAGATGCGACGAATCACAACAGTCGAATTGGCGAACTTAGTCAGGATTGACTTCAGGCCGGACGCGCTACGAGTCGAAGCGCGTCCGGCCTTTTTTCGTTTTTTGGGGCTACCCAATCAGCCACCCAACGTGGACCCGCGACTCCGCTCGCGGGACGTAAACTGCAAAGCAGTTTACAAAACAACGCGGACACCCGTCGTGGACCCGCGAATCCGCTCGCGGGACGTTAACTGCAAAGCAGTTTACAAAGCACAAGAAGTACACCCTGCGAGCGGAGTCGCAGGGCCACGTAGGGTTGCCCGCTGAAACTTCATGCCGATCGATTCGCTACTCGCGGTGACCCTGTTTCTGAAACGGATCACTTTCGATGATGGCAGCTAGCAGATACGCGAATTGATAGTCGGCCCGGCGAACATCGGCCATGATCTTATCGATCGCGCATTTGTCGTAATACTCGGTGCCACGCCCGAGTGCGTAGATCAGCATCTTTTCGGCTAAACAACGAACAAATGCATCTCGCCGTTCGGTAGACAAAAGTCGCTTCAAGTCTTCAACACCATTGAAAGCCGTGCCATCAGGCAGCTTTCCCGAAGCATTGACGAGATCGCGCCCGTCGCGAGTCCGCCATTGCCCGACGGCGTCAAAATTCTCCATCGCAAACCCCAATGGGTCCATCATGTTGTGGCACGCCGCACATGCCGGGTTATCGCGATGTTGCTCCATTCGCTGACGAAGTGTTCCCACCAACCGGCTTTTTTCAAGCTCGGGAATGTTCGGCGGCGCCGGCGGAGGCGGCATGTTCAACAGATTGTCAAGAATCCACTTGCCTCGCTTGACCGGACTGGTGCGCGTCGGGTTGCTGGTCACCGTCAACACGCTGGCGTGAGTCAGCAGTCCGCCGCGCGGCGTTCCTACCAACGAAACGCGACGAAACTGATCGCCCTTCACCGAAGGCATCCCGTAGAACTTTGCCAACGGTTCGTTCAGATACGTGAAATCGGCATCCAGTAGAGTAGGAATCGGCATGTTGCCCCGCATCACACCGGCAAAGAAGGTCAGCGTTTCTCGTTTCATCAAGTCGCGAATTTCGTCGTCGAAGGTGCGAAACAAACGTGTATCTGGCTTCACAGTGTCCAGATTGCGAAGCTGCAACCATTGCCCGGCAAAGTTCTCGACAAAACGATTCGCTCGTGGGTCCTTCATCATGCGCCCCACCTTGTCCAGCAACTTGCGACGATCGCGAAGCTGTTCGCGATGCGCCAACAACAGCAGCTCGTCGTCCGGCATGCTGCTCCACAGAAAATACGAGATCCGCGTCGCCAGTTCGTACTGATTGATCGGCGGCATTTTCCCCGACGCATCCGGTCGGCGATTCTGCTCGACCTTGAACAAGAAATGGGGCGACACCAAGATCGCTTGCATCGCAACCTGCAAGCCTTCCTCGTATGTTCCACCCTCCGCTCGCACGGACGCCGTCAATTCCACCAATCGCTTGACTTCGTTGTTGGTGGCCGGACGCCGAAAAGCGCGGCTGGCCAAACGGCCCAAAACCACCGCCGACGCCTGATCCGCGGTTGTGTTTGCGTCGGGCTTCACAAAAATGATTCGTCGATGGCTGGCGGGCAATTGATTTTCGTCCACGTACGTGTTGCGAGTTTCTTCGCCCCGCAAATGAACGTGATGGATGTGAAGGTTTCGATCCTTTCCGTCTTTGTAATAGTCATTGGTGAACGAGATATCGAATTTGCGTGTGCCTCGACCGACTCGCATCACGACGTCGAAATCTTTTGCCGTTTCGTTGCCGACCTCCACCGATTGTTCGTTTCGTCCACATTCAACTTTCATCACGCAAGGATCCGGCCCACCCTGATCACCCGACGCGGTGACCGTTAGCGTGTAGATCCCGCCGAACGGCAAATCCGCCTGCAGCGATACGGTTCCATTGCTGGCGATCGTGACCCGATCACCGCCGCCGCCGTGCTTTTCAGCATCGATCAATGACGACGGTGGCTTATCCAATTCATAGATTTCGCCCGGTGGAGGCGTATAGATGGCCTTGCCCGAAATCTGTTCGGCGGCATCAAGGTACTTTTCGATCAACAGCGGCGGCAACGAAAGCACGTCACCGATATTGTCGAACCCGTAACCCACGTCATCGCCAGGGAATCCCTTTGCCGCGACGTAGTCCACGTCCGTCAAATCACGGACGGTGTTTCGATACTCGGCTCGGTTCAGCCGGCGTAGGGCGACTTTCCCGGCATTCGGATTGCGAACGCAATCGACGGCGTTGGCCAGTTCTTCGATCAAAGTCGCCATTTTGGTGCGCGTGGCCGCGTCCATCGCGGCACCATCCTCGGGCGGCATCGTCCCCAGCCGTACTTGTGCCAACGCCCGCGTCCAGACTTTGCGGTTCGCCGCCAAATCCGCCGCCGACGTATCATCGACTAGCGATAACTCACTTCCTTCGTCGTGACAATCGAAACAGTAAGTTCGTAACAACGGCAACAACGAATCGCGAAACGCGGCATCGCGCGATGCTGTGTCCGCACGCGCCGGTGACAGACCGGCTGACAATCCCATCAACCATCCGGCGATGATTGCGACAATGAATCGATTGCAAAGGGTGGAAATCACAGGGCGTCCGACAAAGAAGTGATTTGATTTCGCAATCCGTGCGAAAATGCAATCAAGGATTGATAGCCAGGGTGGAAAGGGGCAGCAATTCGGACGCAACATTCTGGTGGTGCGTTTCGGAGGCCGGTTCTTCGCGATCGCGGCGCTTACACGCCGAACATGCCGATTCGTCGGCCGGACGTATTATAGCCCATACGAACCAATCGGTCGTACGTGCCGTATCACATCGGGACGAAAGATACGTTCCCTGGGGAAACGCCCGTCAGATCCGAGCGTTTCAATGGTACAAGTCGGTGTTCTCGACTTTCAACCCAATGAATTCGGTTTTTGTGTCTTTGCCGATGAATCCGACCCTCGAATTGAAATGCCCCAAGTGTGGGTTACCGCTGAGATTGCAACGCCCGAGCGTTGCTTCGGAAGTGACCTGTCCCAAATGCCGTAAGGCATTCGGACTGACACCCGAAGGCAACATCACGGCGGCGCCGAAGTCGAATGATTTTGCCAACCTGCCGGCTCCCGTGATCGCGTCGGCGCCACCACCGAGACCTCGCAATCTCGCCCCCGCAGCGGTAAAACCAACGTCACCGACTACCGCGACGGCGACAACCGCTCGGCCGGCGGCGGGCACCTTTCACCCATCTGCCCGTCCGGCGACTCGGCGGCCAAAACCCCAATGGGGCAAATGGATGATCCCCGCCGTTTGCATCTTGATGACGGCGGCAATCGGTGGCGGGATCTATGCACTTCGTGAATCGATCCCGATCGATCGATTCATTCCCGTGCAATCGATCGTCGCGGCGATACCGATGATGGACTCGCACGAAAAGGTCCTCAACGACTATGCCGATAACTCGGAAGCCGCTGTTGCCGCGATCAAGGCTTTGAAGGAACCCGAAGCCGTCGTTGATACCAAGTCGATAGCAAAGGTGATCATCGAGCTGAACGATCTGAACCAGCAGTGTTCGCAACTGCAAAAACGGGCCATCGCGTTGCCTCCGCTATCACCGTCGGAGTGGAACCGATTGATGGAATGGATCGCAAGGCGATTGCCCGAAAAAGGAAAAGAGGCCGAAAGTACCGCCGGCGTGATAAGGAATGCATCGGCCGAGCGACTCGCCTCCTCGCCCGAGTTTCGTGAAGCTGCGGTGACCTTTACCCTGACGTCCAGCGACACGCGGCGACTGATCGAATCGGCGTGGATCCCGATTCCCTCGGCAACCACACCGCTGCAAGAAATTGAACGCGGCGTTATCGATGCCAAACGTAAAGTGTGGGCTGCCGTCATTGCCGCCGACGACAAGGACGATGCCGATTCCATCGTCGATGCCTACCGCGAGGCGGCCGAAGAGCTAACCGAATTGGCGTCGCGTTACGAAGACGAAGGATTGAAGGAACAGTTGTTCCGAGTGATCTCGCCTTTTTATTCCAACGCACATGATATTGATCCGAGAATGGCGATCGCGTTTCACCGTTCGCTTTCGGGAGAAATTGACCTTGAAGGTGTTCCCGAAGTCCAGCGTTACGACGACGTGGAAGCTCGACTCAAATCCTTCGGGAGGCAAACCTCACCCGATTTCACGCCCCCAGAACCGGGCTATCCCGGTTCACCGATGGTGCCACCTTACGGTCCGGGTAGCCCAGGCTTTGGGAATCCGATGACACGCGGAAACGAGTTTCGCGGGAACAACGGGATGATGGCGTTCATGGAAAAGCGCGTTGAGGAAACGATCACGAACATTCGCAACAAGCATTCGGCCGACGAGACCGTGCTCTTGCGAATCGAAAACCGCGTCGATGGCCCGGAAGGCGACAAGCTGATTCAATCGCTGCGAGAAACGCTCGGTATCCGCCGTTCGATGCAGTTCGGATTCGGCAACACGGGCCTAGTCTGTTTGTTCGATTCGGGTAGCCTTCATCGGGTTGCCGATGCCATCACATGGGCCGATGTCTCGTCGATCGACTCGGCCGAGCGAATGATTCACCTGAAGATCCCCCCGCCTAAAAATGTCATCGAGGGCGCGTTACAGTAAGTGCAACGAATGCACTGTCTTTCACTCTGATCCGTTTGTTTCACGTTCGAACTCTATGCCAGACGCCTCCCACCCCCACGTCAACGCCGACTCGGGCCACGAGAACCTCGGACAGTTGACCGCCGAAATCGACATCCATAGTCGTCCCTTTCGAACACTCGCCAACGAAGTCGGCAAAACGATCGTCGGACAAGAGGGCCTGATCGGCCGAATGATCATCGCGCTGCTTTCCGGCGGCCACCTGTTGATCGAAGGCGTTCCCGGTCTCGCCAAGACAACCGCCGTCGCGTGCTTGTCCAAAGGGATCAGCACCGGATTTCAACGACTGCAATTCACACCAGATCTGTTGCCGGCGGACTTGATCGGAACCCAAGTCTATCGACCACAAACTCAAGAGTTTGTGGTTCAGAAAGGTCCCATCTTTTCGAATCTGATTCTCGCCGACGAGATCAACCGAGCGCCGGCGAAGGTGCAAAGCGCGTTGCTGGAAGCGATGCAAGAGCGACAGGTGACGATCGGCGGCGAAACGTTCTTCTTGGAAGAGCCGTTCATGGTGATGGCGACGCAAAATCCGGTTGAGCAGGAGGGAACGTATCCACTTCCGGAAGCTCAAATGGATCGCTTCATCATGAAGGTCGTCGTTGATTACCCCAATCGTGACGAAGAGCTACAAATCTTGCGGCGGATGTCCAAAACGAAAGCCACCATCGAGGTCGAATCGGTGACGACACCCGCCGAGATCATGACGGCTCGATCGCTGGTCGATCGCATTCACGTCAGCAGCCCGGTCGAGGAATATATCGTCGACCTTGTCATGGCGACGCGCAAACCGGCAGCCTATGGCTTGGATCTCGACGATTTGATTCAGTATGGTGCTTCGCCGCGAGCCACGATCAACTTGACCCTAGCAGCAAAGGCGAACGCGTTCCTGCAAGGCCGCGCTTACGCAACGCCCGAAGACGTCAAGGCCATCGCAATGGATGTGCTGCGGCACCGCGTCATCATCACGTATGAAGCCGAAGCAGAAGAAAAAACCGCCGAAGACATCGTCGCACTGATACTGCAAACCGTCCCCGTCCCGTGAGAGTAGGTGGCAGGAATCAGGTCACAGGAAACGTGGCAAACGCCTGATGTAAAATGCCTGTCACCTGTCACCTGTCACCTGTCACCTGTCACCTGTCACCTGTCACCTGATTCCTGCCACCTACTTCCCCCCGCCATGATTCCTCGCGAAGTGATGCAGAACATTCGTCGCATCCAAATCAACACGTCGCATGTCGTCGATGATTTGCTCGCCGGTGGTTGGCATTCGGCGTTCAAAGGACGCGGCATCGAGTTCGAAGAAGTGCGTCCCTACCAAGTCGGTGACGACATCCGCGCGATCGACTGGAATGTCACCGCGCGGGCGGGCGAACCGTTCGTCAAGCTATTCCGCGAAGAACGCGAAATGTCGGTGATGATGTTGGTCGACCTGAGTGCATCGCAAGATTTTGGTACCCAGCATCAAACCAAACGCCAACTCGTTACCGAACTGGGCGCCACCTTGGCGTACAGTGCGATCAAGAACAACGACAAGGTTGGATTGACTCTATTCACCGACCAAATCGAAAAGGCGGTCCCACCGCGCAAGGGTACTCGACACGTGCTGAGGTTGATCCGCGAACTGCTGTATTGCAGCCCCATCGGCCAGGGCACGAACATCCAAACCGCTCTCGACCATTTGGGTCGAACGGCCTCGCGGCGCAGCGTCGTCTTCCTGATCAGCGACTTTCAAGACCGAGGATTCGAAAAAACACTCCGAGTTACCCGGCGAAAGCACGATATCGTTCCCATCATGGTCGCGGACCGTCGCGAGACGGAAATGCCGAACGTCGGCCAAGTCCGATTGCGCGACCCCGAAACCGGAAAATTGATTTCCATCGATACTTCCAGCCGACGCCACCGCGATCGCTTTGCCGAACGAATGGCCGCTCGAATTGAAGCAACTGAAACGCTGTTTCGTCGCTTGAGAATGGAGCCGATTCGGATTTTCACCGGCGAAGACTTCGTTGAACCACTGCAACGATTCTTCCATCAACGGGAAACTCGCACGTGATGCCAGTCGCGTGTTATCAAAGGCCCGCGATCTTGGCCTTGGTCATTGGGATGACGGCGCTCACTGGGGTGACGGCAACGTCGTCGATCAGCGTGGCTGCGCAACTACCCGCCAACAATCGCAATTCGCAAACGATCGTCGATGGCAGTGTTCGGATGATTGTCACAGTGGATCCGCCCTCCGCCCCCGTAGCGACCCCCATCACGTTGACGCTTGACGTCGAAGCGCCGAAAAATGCGAACCTTTTTCCGCAAGCGATCGGCGTGCAGAACGGCGACCCGCCCGACGATCGGCTGGGCGATTTCGAAGTGACCGATCGTGATTCCGGCACTTCCATTCCCGTCGCTGGCAACGCAGATCGTCGCCGCCGTGTGTTCCGCTTCACGCTCGTATCTCTGCGAAGCGGAACACTAACGATCCCGCCGATCCGCGTCAGCTACCAGATGCCCGAGATGACCGAAGGCCCGCGCCAGCTAACGAGCCAACCGTTCGAAGTGAATATCACATCGTTGATCGGCGACGATGCTGATCCCAGAGTGTTTCGCGAAATCAAACCATTGGTCCCAATCGTTGCACCGACGGCCCCGTCGCCGATACTATCCATCGGATTGACGGCGATAGCCATCGGCGCAGTCGCCGGATACTTCGTCTTACGACGTCGACCGACTGTATCGGCCCAAGCATGGGCAAACGACCAGTTGAATCGTGTGGAACAAGAATGGAACCAGAAACAACTGTCTTCACCCGCAGCACTGAATCAGCTGACTGGCATCATTCGCCGATTCGTCGAACATGCCGAGTCAACCACGGCGACGTCGATGGCGACCCACGAGTTGATCGAAACGGTGAATCAGAACGATTGGCCCAGCGACGCGGTCGCGACGCTAAGCAACTTCCTGCGATTGGTCGACCAACAAAAGTTTGCCGGCGCGCCGCTGGGTGACGACGAATCGGTCCCGCACTGGATCGACCAACTTCGCGAACTCATTCACAACGTGTCGTCAGCATCGCCGAACGCGAAGCCATCGCAGCGACGAGGTGATCGCTGATGTTTCTGCATCCGTGGTGGCTGATCTTGTTGGTGCTTGTGCCGCTTGTCGCATGGCGTAGGTGGTCGCGTCGCGATCAGTCAACAATTTCGTACAGTTCCGCGGCCGCGGATTGGGACGAGCGACCGACGTGGCGTCAACGGTTGGCATGGGTGCCGACCGCAATGTCGCTGGCCGCGCTAACGCTGATGATCGTTTCCCTTGCCCGACCTCGATACGGCAAAGAGAAAACGATTGTCACCAGCGAGGGAATCGCCATTGAAATGGTGGTCGACCGCAGCGGCAGTATGCAGGCACTCGACTTCAAAATCGACGGTCAAAACGTCGACCGACTGACGGCGATCAAAAACGTTGCCTCCAAGTTTGTCCTCGGCAACGAAAGTGAAACCGACAAGCCATCGGGACGGGCCAGCGACCTAGTCGGGCTGGTTACGTTCGCCGGTTACGCCGATGCCATCACACCACCCACGCTCGATCATGCCTTCCTGATCGCCCAGCTCGACAACACGCGCATCGTCACCGATAGCGACGAAGACGGAACCGCGATCGGCGATGCAATCAGCCTGGCGGTCGACAAGTTGGCGTCGCTGGACAACGGTGAAACGAAGTCGAAGCAAAGCAAAGTCATTATATTGTTGACCGATGGAGAGAACACGGCCGGCGAGATCGAACCTCAAGCGGCTGCCGAATTGGCTAAGGCGATGAAGGTCAAGATCTACACCATCGGCGTCGGCACCAAAGGCCAGGCACCGTTTCCGGTTCGCCGAACGCGATCAGGCCAAATTTTGGTTGATTATGTGAACGTAACCATCGACGAAGAAACCTTGACCAAAATTGCCGACGAAACGGGCGGCAAATACTTCCGCGCGACCGACACCGATTCGCTCGAAACGATCTATGACGAGATCGACCAACTCGAAAAGACGAAAATCGAAACTCAATCGTTTGCCGACTATCGCGAAATGGCTGTCCAAACCGTCCGCATCGACGGCACTGCGATTCCGCCGTTGCTATCGATCGCATTTGCATTGATCACCATGGCAATGGCGCTACGACGCACTGTCTTTCGTGTATTCAGTTAACTTTGGGTAACACATGAGCCTCAGTGAACTACAAATCGGATCGCCGCTTCGCATGCACCTCCTTTGGGTCGTGCTCGCGGTCGCATTGATTTGGTTGTTGTCGATGGCTTCGGCACGTCGTGCCGCCACAAAATTCGTCACATCTGAAATGCGCCAGCGCGTGCTCGGCCGAACGAATCAAATTCGAAATGCGGCGTCACTCGCTTTGGCCATCACATCGCTGGCACTGTTAGTTGCTGCCTTGCTGGACGTGCGTTGGGGACAAGTGTCACGCCCGGTTCCCCAATCAGGAATCGAAGTCATGTTTGTTCTCGACGTATCGCGAAGCATGCTTGCCGAAGACGTCACTCCATCGCGACTGGACCGCGCCAAACAGATGATCAAAGACACGATCGACGAAATGGCTGGCGATCGAGTCGGACTGGTTTTATTTGCCGGCGAAGTCAAACAGCAAATTCCCATGACCAGCCACTATGACGATTTCAAGTCAAGATTGGATGAAGTCGGCCCCGATAACCTGGTTCGCGGTGGCTCGCGTCTAGGCGACGCCATCACGGTTGCTGCGGTAGGCTACTTGACCCAAACCAACGAACATAAAGCAATGGTGTTGGTGACGGACGGCGAAGACATGGAGAGCAAGCCCGTCGAAGCGGCCAAACGGGCCAAAGAAGAAAAGGGAATCACGATCTTCACGATCGGATTGGGCGATCTCGACGCAGGAGCACGAATTCCCGTCAAGACGCGAACAGGCCGTTCAACGTTTGTGCAGCACGACGGCGAAACGGTGCTTTCGAAACTGAATGGCGACATACTAGCTCGCGTCGCAACCGAAACGGGCGGCGCCTACATTCCAGCCGGAACGAAACAAGTGAATATGGCCGATGTGTACCACGGCTATATCGCGACGGTCGAACAACAAGAATTCGAGACGACGAAAGTGGACGGCTACGAAGCACGTTTCGTATGGTTCTTAGCGCCGGCAATCGCCCTGCTCGTCGCTCAGATCACGATTGCCAAAGACTAACGACGATTGCGAATGTAGCTCAAACCAACGTCTCGTCAATTTCGTCTTCCATGGTCACACCCAGACCGCGAAGGACTTCCGTCAGCTTGGCATCAAGTGCATCCAATTGGCTAAGAACATCGTCCTGGCGTCGCTCCAAGTCGCGAAGCAAGTGACCAGGCTCTTGATCAGCAACCTGGGATGTGGGAGTGGGCGACATCGACGACTCGGGGTGAAAATTCGGGTTACGGCAGAGCGATCCGAACTCTGCCGACGCGACCAAGTCGAAAAACCGACCCGGTCTTTGAATTCAGATCGGCCGTTCTTGCGTCATTCGGCACCCCCGAACCGATCGCAACGATCCGTCAAAGCTGGTAAAGATTGCCGCTTTTTCCGTCTCTAGCGGTCACCCCGACCTTCCCGAACAGTGGTGTCGTCATTTAGCTTTTAAACTGACGCGTCCGGGCAAATCCTGCCGACCGGAAAAGTCAGTAAGGACGGGCGTATGGCCATTGCTGAAATTGGGGTCAAACGGCTAAACTGCCGCCACGCGCGTGCCCGCCAAGTGGCGGATTCCATTGCAATTCCCTCAGTTGGGGAGAAAATTCTCTCAGATGAATTCGGAGCAAAGATGGTTAAGTTAGTAGTTCGGGACAGGGAAACGATCCAAGAAGCTGTCCGCCGATTTCGGAAATTGGTCGAGCGTAGCGGCATCAAGAAAGAGATGCGCCGCCGCGAATACTACGAAAAGCCAAGTGAAACCAACCGCCGCGCACGCTTGCGAGCCGAACGCCGCGCCCGCCGAACCCGCCTGTTGAGCCGCTAGGCCGCAGAAGTTTGCGCGTGAAAAACAGGCTTGAAAAGACCGGCGATTGCAAAATCGCCGAAGCCAAACCCAAAATTCCGCAGTCGTGCACAGCGGGCGCTTAGCTCAGTTGGTTAGAGCATCTCGTTTACACCGAGAGGGTCGGGGGTTCGAGTCCCTCAGCGCCCATTGGCCGGTCATCTCTGACTGGCCTGAGTCCGCGAAAGACGCGGTTTTCTTTGTATCCTCGGTTGGCTTCGTGCTCGGGATCACCTCCGACAGCTCGGGATTTGGTCCCACACGCGTCGATGCGACCTTGCTTCTACCTGATCCCAAATGTTGATGCCCAAGTCCGGTCTTTTCGACAAAGCCGTAAATCTTGCTGGCCTGCGTCTGCACATCAGCGGGCTGAAAAGAAGGCGTCGTCGCAGTCGATTCTTGTGCGACCGCAATGGCTGGCGTGGTCAGGCCCACGACGACGGCGACAGTGAAGACAATCGTGAAACAACGCATATCAGAGTCCCATGATGGTTGCTGGATGGGGGATTGGGCAAAATCGCCCGTTGACTTTTATAAAATCCCAAAGCGTTGATCGCGAATCTAAAACAAAACGAATGCCGAACCGATTGCCGCCTCACAACTTTGCATGGAACCACGCGAATTGCCGACGCAATCGAGTTGCGAGTCGGAGTATGTCGCATCCTGAATGGAAATGGTGAATAGAGAATATCCATAGCCGTGGACAGAATTTGTGCCTTGCGTCAGGTCGCTGTTTTTGCATTTCCGGAAACCCTTCTCCGGAAACCCTTCTCCGGCAATCTGTTCGGGCTGTGCGGGTTTCCCGATGACGGTTGGTTCCATTCTGTCGTTCGCAACGAACCGCTCCGAAGGTTCGATTCGGTCAAGCCGATTACTCCCAACAAGGCATTCACAACAAACACGACGATCGTCCCACTGGCAAGGAAGCAGGTTGGGAGCGCTTGCGTGTTGTCATTCACTTCTTTGCTGCGCACGGATGCCATGAAAAAGCTCACCTTTCCACTGACCATTTCCTGCTTTTTGGCAATCGCTGGTTGTGCCGGCGTGAATGGTCCTTCGCGGCAACTCGCCCGCCACACCGGCTCGGTCGCTGGATCGTCGTCCATGCTTTCGGCAAACGGCTCGCCGGACGACGCAGCACTAGCATTCGTCGATACCGTCGCCTACTTTGATGACGACACGTCAGCTGACGATGGCGTTGCTGATGAGACGGACGAACTGGCGATGGACGATGGTCTCGCCAATGATAGTGACGGGCGGAAAGTAGCCGACAGCAACTTGCGAGCTTCGAACATCGAGCCGTTTACCATTGAGCCGATCGCGGCTTTTGAATCTAACGTGGCATTTGACGGCAATGACTACGTAATGGAATCGGCTGGCTACACGCTTGCCGACATTGAAGCACTAGCACTGGGCAACAATCCCGCACTTTTGTCGGCTCAAGCGACCACCAGCAAGGCAGCCGGACTGCGTCATCAGGTCGGCACTCGTCCCAACCCGACGCTGGGCTACTTCGGCCAGCAGATCGCCGACCGCAACACCGACCAACACGGTGTCTTCGTCGAGCAGGAATTTGTCCGTGGTAACAAACTACAACTCAATCGCGACGTGCTTGGTCATACCCAGCGAGCACAAGCGGCCGAAAACGAAACCCAGCGTTACCGCGTGCTGACGGACGTTCGCGTCCGATTCTTTGAAGCCATCGCCGCTCAACAGCAAGTCGATGCAACGCTGGCCTTTGCCGACGTCGCTCAGCGAGGAGTGCAGGTTGCGGAGGATCGCCAGGAAGCAGAAGAAGGAACGCTGATCGAAACGTTGCAAGCTCGGACGTTGTTGAGCGAAGTCACGCTCGCGGCCGAACAGGCCGAAGTGGCCTACCAAGGTGCATGGCAAGACTTGGCCGCGATCGCGGGAATGCAAGATTCAGCACCCGCTCGCCTAGTCGCCGACATGAGCACTCCGATCGACACGCCCGACTGGAACTTCGCTTACACAGAGATTCTGGCACAAAGCCCCGAACTCACTGCGGCGCAGGCGATCGTTTGTGAGAAGCAAGCGTTGCATCGTCGCCAGCAGGCCCAACCGATCTCCAACGTGACGGCACATTTGGGTGCGGGATATGACGACGCAACCGATCACGGGATGATCAACGTCCAACTGTCGGCTCCCATCGCCGTTTGGAACAAGAACTCGGGCAACATCTCGGCGGCGTATTCGGACTATGTCCGCGCGACCCAAGAAGTCCAGCGGATTGAGCAGTCGATCCGCTCACGACTTGCCCGCGCGGCCCAGGAATTTGAAACGGCGATGAAGTCCGTTCGCAAATACGAAGACGAGATCATTCCTCAAGCGAAGAAGAGTCTCGAACTGTCCGAGGAAGCCTATCGAGCTGGCGAACTGGACTTCCTGCAAGTTCTGATCGTCAGACGCAGCTACTACGAATCGTCGATTCGACTGATTCAATCCCGAGGCAATCTCGCCCAAGCCGCGTCCAAGGTCGACGGTCTGCTTCTGACCGGCGGACTGGATTCGCCCGTCGACTACACCGACGGCGACGGCATCCGGGGCGCGTCGTTCGGCGGGCAGTGATCAGCGTCTCAAGTTTTTGGCGATGCCTCGATTCAGATGCCGTCACTCGGGTTTGGGTGAGATGCCTGGGCCTTGCCTGACGCTGTTTTCAAGCAATCGGCGAAACCGCAGTTTGACACGTTCCCCGAACACTGCTATCGTTCATCGTAGATAAGCGATAAAGGAACTCAATGGCGAAGCGACCCACCAAAAAACCTTGCGATTCGACACCGGTGAAGCTGAAGGCTGATCCGACGGCGGAGGTGTTTGCGAAACTGGCTTGGGCGATCGCCCACCCGGCCCGCGTGCAAATCGTGCGTTTGCTGATCGGCCGCGAAGCCTGCGTTTGCGGCGAGATCGTGGATTGTCTGCCACTCGCTCAATCAACGGTTTCTCAGCACTTAAAGATTTTGAAAGAGTCGGGGCTGATCCAGGGCGAAGTCGATGGGCCGAAGGTTTGTTACTGCATCAACCCAGACAAATTGGATCAACTCAAGAAACTCGTCGCAGGATTGTGACGGTGTTTTTTTGCCCCGACCTATCGCCTATCGGCGATAGACGATGTATTGCGTTCATAGAAGCTCTCTCAACCAAGGAATTTAGGATGACCAAAGTTCAGATTTACGACAAGGCCATGTGTTGCTCGACGGGAGTTTGCGGGCCGCAAGTTGATCCCGTGTTGCCGAAGTTTTCCGCTGATCTCGATTGGCTTAAAGAACAAGGCCACGATGTCATTCGATTCAACTTGGCTCAAGACCCCTCCGAGTTCGCCAAAAATGCGACGGTGAAAAAGATGCTCGCTGACGAGGGCGTCGAGTGCTTGCCGCTGGTCATCGTTGACGACCGTGTTGTCAGCCGTAGTGAGTACCCATCGCGTGAAAACCTTGCGATGTGGACCGGCACGGCGATGAAGCCGAAGGCAACGCTGCCCATGGCCGACGACTCGGGTTGCTGTGGTGGCGATACGGGTTGCTGTTAGTTGAATTTGAAATCAATGTGGCCGAACGCTCCGCGGTCGGTTTTTAAGGTTGCGACCGCGGAGCGTTCGGCCACACTACCTCAGGAGAAGCGTCATGCAATTTCTCAATCAGCCCACTCGAAACTTGTTCTTCACCGGCAAAGGCGGCGTTGGCAAAACGTCGATGGCGTGCGCGAGCGCGGTTCAGTTGGCCGATCGTGGTTTGCGAGTGTTGCTCGTTTCGACTGATCCGGCATCGAACCTTGACGAGGTGCTTGGAACGCTGCTGGGGAGTACTCCGACACCGATTGAGTCGGTACCCAACTTGTTTGCGATGAACCTCGACCCCGAGGCGGCAGCTCACGAGTACCGCGAACGGATGGTTGGTCCTTATCGTGGCGTGTTGCCGGACGCGGCGGTCGCGAGCATGGAAGAGCAGTTTTCGGGTTCGTGTACGCTTGAGATTGCAGCGTTCGATGAGTTCGCAAAGTTGCTGGGTGACAAAGAGGCAACGTCGCAGTTCGATCACGTCGTTTTTGATACAGCACCGACCGGACACACGTTGCGTTTGTTGACGTTGCCGTCGGCTTGGTCGGGATACATCGAAAACAATACGACAGGTACGTCGTGCCTCGGGCCACTCGCTGGCTTGCAGGCTCAGACGTTGATCTACAAACAAACCGCCCGCGCACTGGCCGACGGCGACTGCACGACTTTGGTTTTGGTCACACGTCCCGAACCGTCAGCGTTTCGCGAAGCAGCTCGGACGAGCAGCGAGTTGCAAGAACTGGGCGTTCGCAATCAGCACTTGATCGTCAACGGCGTCTTCACTAGCCAGACACCAACGGACGAGATCGCAACGGCGATGCAGCGTCGAGGTGACGAAGCGGTCGCGTCGATGCCAGACTCAATTGCTGGCTTGGATCGTTCATCGGTTTCGCTGGCGTCCAGCGGATTGATGGGCGTTGATTCGCTGCGTCGCCTCGGCAAACCCACTGACTTGACCACTGATGAGGATATCGAAGCTCCTGCAATCGACTCGCATCCAGGTGGTCTTGGTTCGTTGATTGATGAACTCGCCGCCGTTGGTCACGGCGTGATTTTGGCGATGGGCAAAGGTGGAGTGGGGAAAACAACGGTCGCGGCATCCGTAGCCGTTGCGTTGGCCGAACGTGGTTTCGACGTGCACCTTTCGACGACCGATCCAGCGGCTCACGTTTCAGCGACGATCGCGGCGGACGAACTCGCCGGTTTGACAGTGGGGCGAATCGACCCGGCTCAAGAGACCGCCGACTACACCGCCGAAGTCATGCAGACGGCTGGGAAGGACTTGGACCCACAGGGCAAAGCACTGCTCGAAGAAGACTTGCGTTCGCCATGTACTGAAGAGATCGCCGTGTTCCGTGCGTTCGCCAAAGCCGTCTCGGAGGGTGCAGACCGTTTCGTCGTTCTCGACACCGCACCGACGGGGCACACGATCTTGTTGCTCGATTCGGCGTTGGCTTACCATCGTGAAGTAACTCGCCAAGCGAGCCAAATGCCTGAGTCAGTTGAGAAGTTGTTGCCGCGATTGCGTGACCCTGACTTTACGCGAGTGTTGGTGGTGACGTTGCCCGAAGCGACGCCGGTTCACGAAGCCGCACGATTGCAGCAGGACTTGCGGCGTGCGGAGATCGAACCGTTCGCGTGGGTCATCAACCAAAGTCTGGTGCCGTTGGCGGTGACTGATCCGGCTTTGCGTCGGCGTCAGCATCACGAGTTGCCGTTCATTGACGAAGTTCAACAGACGCTAGCGACTCGCGTTGCACTGGTTCCTTGGCAAAGCGAGCCGCCGACTGGCCTCGCTGGATTGCGTCGCATCGTCGCGGCGGATTCAACTCTCACTCAATAGAAAAGCAACCCAAGGCAGAAACCGATGACCAAAAAGAATGTTCTGTTTCTGTGTACCGGCAACTCTTGTCGTAGCCAGATGGCCGAGGGTTGGGCACGACATTTCCACGGCGACACGATCGAAGCGTACTCGGCAGGCATCGAGGCTCACGGGATGAACCCCAACGCGATGCAGGTGATGAAAGAAGCTGGCGTGGATATTTCAGCCTATTCGTCCAAGCTGGCCAGTAGTCTTGCCGATGTTCCTCTCGACCTGGTTATCACCGTTTGCGGTCACGCAGACGAGAACTGCCCAGCGTTCCTAACGAAAGCCAAGTTGGTTCACGTCGGCTTCGACGATCCCCCCAAGCTCGCCAAGGAAGCAGCCAGCGAAGAAGAAGCCCTCGACCAGTACCGCCGAGTCCGTGACGAGATTCGAGATTTCGCGAAGAACAAACTCGCCGCGTTGTTGCCGTAGGGGCTGATGGACAATTGGGGACGAGGCGAGGATTCAGCAATCAAAGGAACAGAAACTGTTCAATTGTCTGGACAGATGCTTTCCATTGAGGATCCCGACGCGATGCACGAGGACTGCGGCCGACTCGCGAAACAGCGGAGTTCACTGCAATTCGTGAATTGAGTGCGACAGATCGGGGAACGTGACGTCGTCGGCACATCGGTTGCTTAAGTAGGCGAGTGGGTGCGAGGGCTTGTTTGTCTCGCCGCCGAAATCACTGGCGTGCAACCTCGTGTTGCTCGCCACACTCGATGAGATGCCCTGTGTCAAAATCGTTGATAGAATGGTTTACTCCCGGCCGCTTTGAGCAGACCTATGACCACGGACGTTCCGATGCTGCGAAGCCTTCGGTCGAAGTTCCGTCGCGAGTGATCCCAACGGCGTCGTTTCACTTTCCCAGGCTCGATCAGTTTTTGCGTATGTCCAACCGTGTTTCAGCTCTGTCCTCGATCCTACGCTCACCGGCGCGGATTCTGAGCATTGTGCTGATGCTGGTGTTCATCGCGGAAGTCGGTGTGATGTTCGTGCTGCCGCACGTGTTGCCTAAATTTCTTGGCGAAACGGGAACGGCGTTGGTGGATGCCATTTTGCTGACGCTGGTTTGCGCCCCGGTCCTGTGGTGGGTGATCTCTGCCGCAGCAGCAACCGAGGCGGAACGCCTGACGATGGCTCGCGAGACAGAGGCATTGCGAGCCCAACAGATGACAACGCTGGCTCAACTGGCGACCGGCGTCGCTCACGAAATCCGCAACCCGCTGACTTCGATCAAGATGTTGATTCAAGTGAATCGGGGCAAGTTCGCGGACGGAGGTTTGCCAACCGATGATTTGGAACTGGTCGAACAAGAGATTCGACGGATGGAACGCAGCGTGAATAGTCTGCTGGACTACGCGCGCCCCGAACAAGGTGAACTCAGCGTCTTCCCCATTCAAACGGTCATTCGCAAGACCGTTCAACTGATTAACGGACGTTGTCAATCCAGTGGAGTCAAACTAGCGGTCGACTGTGATGACGAACCCATCACGATTGATGGCGATCCTGCCCAGATTCAACAATTGCTCCTGAACCTTTCGCTCAACGCACTCGATGCGATGCCAAGCGGCGGCGAGCTCACTATTGCAGCCAAGACGACGGGCGGCCAATTAGAACTTTCAGTGGCGGATAGCGGCGAGGGCATTCGGGACGACATGCTGGCGAAGTTATTCACTCCGTTCTCCACCAGCAAGCCGACCGGAATAGGACTGGGGCTTGGGATCTGCCGCCGCATTGCCGTTTCGCATGGTGGCACACTGACGGGCGCAAATCGCGTTACGGGTGGAGCCGAGTTCAAATTGGTTTTGCCAATCTCTGCCGAACGCAACCCAACCGAACAAACAATTACCACCGACAACACCACAGCTGACCGCGGAGCGGTTAGCCAAGCCGAGGCATCATGCAAACCCTATTAGTCATTGATGACGAAGCGTCCATTTGCAAAGCGTTTGAACGAGCCTTCACGAGCAACACGATCTCGGTGTTGACGGCAAAGACCGGAAGTGAAGGCGAGCAACTTTTTCTCGATGCAAAGCCCGACGTCGTCGTCATTGACTTGAGCTTGCCCGACACCAGCGGCTTGGAACTGTTCAAACGGCTTCGCGAACTTGACTCGCGTGTCCCGTTCATTTTCATCACCGGGCACGGTACGGTTCAGTCCGCCATCGAAGCGACCAAGCTAGGCGCGTACGACTACCTGTTCAAACCACTCGAACTCGATGAAATTCGAACGCTGCTCGACAAAGCGTTCAATCTCAGTCGCATGATTCGTGTGCAGCCGGTGCTTGCGGAATCCGATGGAGACGAAGCGTCCACCGGCGATGCGATCGTCGGACGCTGCAATGCAATGAAGGAAGTCTACAAAGCGATCGGGCGTGTAGCCTCGCAAAACCTGACGGTGCTGTTGCTCGGCGAAAGCGGCACTGGCAAAGAAGTCGTCGCCCAAGCGATCTATCACCATAGCGCCCGGTCGACCGGCCCATTTCAAGCGATCAACTGCGCGGCGATCCCCGATGCACTGCTGGAAAGCGAAATCTTCGGCCACGAAAAGGGTGCGTTCACCGATGCTCACCGGCAACGGATCGGCAAGCTCGAACAAGCCGACGGCGGCACATTGTTCCTAGACGAAGTCGGTGACATGTCGCCGATGACCCAAGCGAAAGTTCTGCGGGTATTGCAGGACCAAACCTTCGAGCGAGTCGGTGGCAATACGCCTATCCAAGTCGACGTACGAATCATCGCCGCCACCAACCATGACCTGAAACAACTTGTTTCCGAAGGCTTATTTCGCAGCGACCTCTATTTCCGACTCAGCGTCGTCACGATCAACTTGCCGCCACTTCGTGACCGCGAAGACGACCTCCGAGTGCTGGCCGAGTATTTCCTGCGTCGATACAGCAACGAGTTCGGTAAAGACATTCGCAGCATCGCACCGGAAACCATCGAAGTGCTCCAGCACTATCATTGGCCAGGCAACGTTCGCGAACTCGAAAGCGTGATGAAGCAATCGCTACTCACCGCCCGAGGCAACATCCTACTACCGGACTTCTTGCCACCACTCGGCGATGGACTCGGCCATCACGCATCGTCAAGCGATCTCGACTTCCTATCAGAAAAATTCGTCGCCGAACGTCTCGAAGCCGGCACTGACAACCTCTACGCCGAAGCGATCGCGATCGCCGAGCGTCAATTGCTCCGCCAAATCCTCACCCACACTTCCGGCAACCAACTCAAGGCTGCCACGCTGTTAGGCATCAGCCGCGTCACCCTGCGCAGCAAACTAAAATCCCTCGGCATCGAAGCAAGCGATTTCAGTCACTAGGTCTCGCCGTCGATTTCCGCCAAGCCAGCCGCGTTGAAATGTTGTTTTCGGAAAAGACGTCGCCAATGACGGCCTTATGACGCGAGTCGTTTCCAGCTCACTGCTATGCGATTGCCTGATTTGCGATTGCGTTGTGTCGGGCTCATGCTACGTTGTGGTGTTGGCCTGCGTGAAAGAGGCACAGAAGATGCTAGTTGTTTGATCTTTGTTTTTTAGAATCAGCGTCGCCTTTCGCAATCCGCGGTTCGATCTCACCGAAGTATTCCTTCGGCGGACAGACCGCAGCAAGCCTCGCATTCGCCTCGGGAGGCGATCATGGTGGATGGTTTTGCCAAGACACCGCGATATGTCTTGCGAGAGGACTCTCATCTGAATTGCCCGCCCGTTTGCGAAGCATCCGGGTGTTCGTCATGAACAGGTTTCCGGTCAACCGGCTATCGAATTCGATCCTTTTGCAACCGCGCGACATCCAGCCTTCCCGAGCTGACTGGAAGGTCGTCGGTGTGTTCAATCCCGCCGTCGTCTTGTTGGGTAAAGATCACATGATGATCGCTCGAGTCGCCGAGCGGCCGAGCGAAAAACGACTCGGATGGACCGCCGTTCCGAGTTGGGCAAGGGATCGCAGCGCGACCGTTGACTGGATTCGTGACGAAGATCTGCAAGTTTCGGACGCTCGTGTTGCCTTGTTAAAGCCAAGCGGCGATCTTCGTCTGACATCGGTATCTCATCTCCAAGTCTTTCGTCAATCCACTATTGAAAATCGAAGGTGGGAGTTGGTTGGTGCAGTGCTACCCGAAGAAGCCTGGGAAGAGTATGGAATCGAAGATCCACGGATTACCAAGATTGATTCAACGTACTGGATCACCTACGTCGCCGTGTCGCGATCCGGTGCTGCAACGGCTTTGTTGTCGTCGGAAGACATGGTGACGTTTCAGAGACATGGAATCATTTTTGCGAGCGAGAACAAAGATGTGGTGCTGTTTCCGCAGCGGGTTGCGAACAATTACCTATCGCTTCATCGTCCGAATCCCAGTTCACATTTCAGCCCGCCGCAGATCTGGCTCGCTCGGTCGCCTGATCTCATTCATTGGGGACAACACCAACCGATTTTGAAGGGTATCCATCACTGGGAAGGCGACCGCGTGGGTGGTGGGACACCACCAATTTTGATCGACGAAGGTTGGTTAACGCTGTACCACGGTAGCGAGCGATCGGATATCGCTGGAACCGTCGGTCGCTATGCTGCCGGCGCGATTCTTCTTGATCGCGATGACCCCAGTCGCGTCATCGCTCGATCGGCCGAGCCGATCATGATGCCGACGCTCGAATGTGAAACCAGCGGCTTCGTACCCAACGTTGTTTTTCCAACAGCGATGTTAGACGCAGGCGACCATTGGGACGTCTATTACGGCGCTGCCGACACCTCCGTTGCAATGACGCAATTTTCAAAGCAGTCGATTCTTGACTCGCTGGTCCCCACTTCTAAGGAACATTCATGACCAAGCCTGTCCTTGAAAAGATTGCGTTAGTCGGCGACTATCTTCCTCGCCGATGCGGGATTGCGACCTTCACCCATGATCTGCGGAATGCCGTCGCGCAAGCCTGTGATGCGACGTGCATTGTGGTTCCGATGAACGACGCGGCGGGTCCGTATGCCTACGATAAGGAAGTTCAGTTTCAGGTATCTGAGCAGGAGATCGAGGATTATCGAGCGGCAGCCGACTTCCTAAATTTCAGCAATGTCGACCTGGTCTGTTTGCAACACGAGTTCGGGATCTACGGTGGACCGTGCGGGAGTCATGTTTTGGCCCTACTACACGACTTGCGAATGCCCGTGGTAACGACGCTTCATACGGTTCTTTCGGAACCCAGCCAAACGCAACGCGCCGTCATGACGCAATTGATCCGGTTTTCGACGCGGCTCGTCGTGATGACGGAGCGGTCACGTCAAACGCTACTCGAAGTCTATTCGGTTGATCCGGCGCAGGTTGATTTGATCGCGCACGGGATCCCGGCCGTGCCAGACACGAACCAACGTGACTTGAAAGAGCAATTCAATGTCGAAGACAAGTTTGTTGCACTGACCTTCGGGTTGCTTTCACCTGGAAAGGGAATCGAACATGTTCTCCAAGCCATTCCCGAGATCGTATCCCGCTTCCCCGACTTCATCTACCTTGTTCTTGGTGCAACGCACCCTAGCCTGATTCGCGAACAAGGCGAACGGTACCGGATCAGCTTGGAAAGGATGGCGAAAGAACTCGGTATCACCAAGCACGTAAGTTTTTACAACCGATTCGTTGAATTAGAAGAGCTGACGGAGTTCATCGGTGCCGCAGACCTCTACATCACACCTTATTTGAACGTGCAACAGGCCGTTTCGGGAACGCTGGCGTATGCCTTTGGCTGTGGCCAAGCGGTGATCTCGACGCCGTATTGGCACGCGGAGGAATTGTTGGCCGAAGGCCGTGGTGTTCTGGTCCCATTTGCAGATTCTTCGGCGATCGCCAAAGAGGTGATCGGGCTGGTCGACGATGACGACCGGAGGAAGGCGATGCGGGCTCGCGCGTACGAACTCGGACGAAGCATGACGTGGGAGCATGTATCCCGTTTGTATCTCGAATCATTCCATCAATCATTAGAAGAACGGAGCCAACATCAAAAACCTTTGGCTGTCCGCACGCTCGATGAACAACCTTTGGCACTGCCTCAGATGCAACTGGATCATCTAGAGCACTTAAGTGATTCAACCGGAATCGTCCAACATGCGATCTTTACGATTCCCGACCATTCGCACGGTTACTGCACTGATGACAATGCACGAGCGTTGATCCTGACGGTACTTTTGGAAGAACAAGGGAAAGACTCGTCGATCGTTCAGTCGCTCGCTTCCCGCTACGCCGCCTTCTTGAACCTTGCGTTTGATCGTGAAACGAAGCGGTTCCGAAACTTCATGAGCTTTGACCGACAATGGTTGGAGGACGACGGTTCGGACGACTCACAAGGTCGAGCTTTGTGGGCATTGGGAACCTGCATTGGTCGCAGCCGCCGATCGGGTCTGGCCGGTTGGGCTCTTCATCTATTCCAACAAGCCATGCCCGCGTGTGAGAACACGACGTCGCCAAGGACTTGGGCACTGGCGATCATGGGAATTCAGGAATATCTGCGGCGTTACAGCGGAGATCGCACGGCGGCGCTGATGAGCGAACGACTTGCCCAGCGACTCATCAAAATGTACGAAGTCACCGCGACGGACGATTGGCCGTGGTTTGAAAACATTGCGACCTATAACAACGCGAGGCTGTCGCAAGCCTTGATCACTCATGGCCGTTGGTCCGATGATCAGCGCGCAGCCGATACTGGTTTGCGATCGCTGCGATGGCTTTGCGAGCAACAGCTTTCACCCGAGGGTCGTTTTCGTCCGATCGGTTCAAATGGTTTTAGCCGAGAGGGTGGCGTGGCGGCAGTATTTGATCAGCAAGCGATCGAATCGCACGCGATGGTATCAGCATCGATCGAAGCCTATGCCTCGACGAAAGACCCGTTCTGGAATGAACAAGCCCATTTGGCATTCGATTGGTTCTTGGGACGCAATGATCTCGGTCGGCCGATCTACGACGCGGCCACCGGCGGTTGCTTTGACGGCTTGATGGACAACCAAGTCAACGAAAACCAAGGCGCTGAATCGACGCTCGCGTTCTTACTTTCTCTGGTCGAGATGCGTCAACTCGCCGCGACGATGCGAGTCACATCATCGGCGTCTCCAAAAAACTAGACGTAGTTCAGGTCGCGAACTCGACGACGAATCTTCGACAAAGGCATGTATGAAAATCAAACGAACCGGAATCGTTCTCTCACCCAACAAGCAGCGCGTCGTCTTGCGACCGTTCCAGCCACCCGGTAATGACCGCGTACTGCGTGTGATTGCTCGTGTCTGCACACTGTCTGAAACCGAAGTCAACACGTTACTTTCTCATGTGCTCAAAGACTTTCATGGCCGGCATCAAAAGCCAAAAGAGTTTTTTCAACGTCGATTCCATGAACTCAAGCACCACCTTCTAACCGATAATCCGCTTAGCGAGAATCGTCGTCTATTACTGGGAGCGTATTTTACTCAAGAATACGCGTTGGAATCGGCCGCGTTGTTCAATCCATCGTTGGTTTGGCATCCCGATCAAGCGAAACTGCCTTCGGGAACGCGTCGGTTTGCGATGAGTCTGCGTGCCGTTGGCGAGGGACACATCTCTTCAATCGTGTTTCGCAGTGGCACGATTGGAGCGGACTTGCAGATCACGATTGATGAACCCGTTCGATTTGTCACGACGCCAAGCTACATTCCGGATTCATCGTACGAGAACGATCTGTTTCGACGCAAACTGATCGAACTGGGATTGGGGACTCACTTCACCGATGGCGTGCTCGCGGAACTACCCGAACAATTCACGCTGGGGCAAATTGAAACCCAGTTGAGGGCTTCGCTTCGGGAACACCGCTCTCGTCATCATGAACTCGCGCCGTTGGTCGAGCAAGTCGTGATGCTCGCCAAATCAAACTACGAAATTCAATACACGCCCGATCACGATCTGTCCGAGCGTTTAATTTTCCCGTTCAGTCCGACGGAAACCAACGGGATCGAAGACGCACGGTTCGTTCAATTCCAAGAAGGCGACGGCAGCAGTCGATACTATGCCACCTACAGCGCCTATGACGGTCGGATGGTGTTGCCGCAGCTATTGGAAACCGAAGACTTTTTGCGATTCAAAATGCATACGTTGAACGGTCCAGCCGTTTCCAACAAAGGGATGGCGTTGTTCCCGCGAAAGATCAACGGCCACTACGCGATGCTGGGTCGGCAGGACGGCGAGCATTTGTTCTTGATGTATTCCGACATGCTGTATTTTTGGCACACCAGCGAATTGATCATCAAGCCGACCAACCCATGGGAGTATGTCCAAATGGGAAACTGTGGTTCACCGATCGAGACGGATGCCGGTTGGCTCGTCTTAACCCATGGCGTCGGCCCGATGCGAACGTACTGCATCGGGGCAATGCTTCTAGACTTGGAAGACCCGTCGAAGATCATCGCACGACTGCACGAACCATTGATCACACCGAACGAGGTCGAACGCGAAGGCTATGTGCCCAACGTCGTCTACACCTGCGGAGCGATCGTTCATGAGAAGCACCTCGTCATTCCATACGCTATGTCGGACTACGCCACTACATTCGCAACAATCGGATTGGATGAGTTGTTGTCCTCGATGGCGTAGCATTTCCAATACGTTCTCCATTTCTTTTCCCAAGCAACCCGCATGGAACACGCCCATCAACAACCGCCGCCTTGGTGGGAATCCGGAGTGATCTATCAAATCTATCCTCGATCGTTTCAGGATAGTGATGGAGACGGTGTAGGCGACCTCGCGGGAATCGAGTCTCGATTGGACTATCTTGCCGGTCTTGGGATCGATGCGATCTGGCTTTCGCCGATCTATCCCTCACCGATGGCCGACTTTGGATATGACGTCGCTGACTACTGCGGTGTCGATTCCATGTTTGGCAGTCTCGGCAGTTTCGATCGGTTGATCGCGGCGGTTCACGCTCGGGGCCTGAAGCTCGTGCTCGATTTTGTTCCCAATCATTCGTCAAACCAACACCCATGGTTTGTCGAAAGCCGAGCATCACGCGAGAACCCCAAAAGAGACTGGTACATTTGGCGAGATTCAGCGGCCGATGGAGGTCCGCCCAACAATTGGATCAGCGACTTTGGCGGTTCATCCTGGGAATGGGACGCAACGACTAAGCAGTACTACCTTCACGCCTTCCTCAAAGAACAACCCGATCTCAACTGGCGTCATCCCGAATTGCGAGAAGCGATGAAGACGGTGCTCCGATTTTGGCTGGGTCGCGGCGTCGATGGATTCCGAATCGACGTGCTTTGGCACATCATCAAAAAAGCGAACCTTCGCGACAATCCAACCAACGAGGATTGGACGCCCGACCAAACTCAACGAGACCGATTGATTCAGCGGTATTCAACCGATCAACCTGAAGCCCACGAAATTGCGGCCGAACTGCGCACGCTCGCCGATAGCTTTGGCGACCGTGTTCTGATCGGCGAAATCTGTTTGCCGGACGCCCGACTCGCCAAGTGGTTCGGCACCGCGGATAAGCCAGAAGTTCATTTGCCTGTGAACTTTCATCTGATCGAAACCGACTGGAACGCTACAAACCTAAAACGAACGATCGCAGATTACGAATTGTCGCTCCCAGCTTCGGGTTGGCCCAATTGGGTGATGGGAAGCCATGACGCGCCACGGATCGCGGTGCGGATTGGTGAGGCCCAATCCCGAGTTGCCGCGATGCTGTTGCTGACTCTTCGTGGCACGCCGACGATGTATCAGGGCGATGAAATCGGAATCGGCCAAGTGACGATCTCTCGCGATCAAGTTCGTGACCCACAAGATTTGCGGCAGCCCGACCTGGGAATCGGTCGCGACCGTTCTCGCACGCCGATGTCTTGGAACGAATCGGAGCATGCCGGATTTAGCACGACCGATCCGTGGCTTCCACTCCACGATGATTGGCGAACACGAAACGTAGCAGCCCAGGAACGCGATTTCCAATCCTTGTTGGCTCTGTACCGATCGCTGCTCTCGTTACGGCGAATTCATCCGGCGCTTTCGATTGGTGATTTCACACTCATCGATTCAGCGAGCGATGTGCTGTTGTTTGAACGGAAACATAAAGACGAACGACTCTTCATCGCGTTGAACTTGAGTGACGAAATGCAATCGTACACACTTCCATTGCGAGCCAATGCGACGGGAGTGCTTGTATCGACCGTGAGACCTCATTCGATCGATGGCACGCTTGCGGCGAACGAAGGCTTGATTCTGCAATTGAAAGAGAAGCTCTGAGATGCGCATCGCAATGCTGGCTCCGATCGCGTGGCGAACTCCTCCAAAATCCTACGGGCCTTGGGAGCTTGTCACCAGCATGTTGACCGAAGCGTTGGTCAAGCGCAGCGTCGATGTGACGCTCTTCGCGACACTCGACAGTCAGACATCGGGAAAACTCGATGGGGTGGTTCCGGCGCCCTATGGCGACGATGCGACGATCGACGCGAAGGTATGGGAGTTTCGACACCTAGCTCATCTCTTTGAGCAAGCCGATCAGTTCGATTTGATTCACAACCAGGCGGACTTCCCCGCCCAGGCATTCTCTCGGCTGGTCGACACGCCGATTGTCACGACGATTCATGGTTTCTCGTCGGATCGAATCTTGCCGATGTATCAGGAATACCAAGACGTCGTTCACTACGTTGCCATCAGCGATGCGGACCGACATCCTAGCCTACGATATTCCGCGACGATCCATCACGGCATTCCATTGGATGACTTCCCGTTCAAGGCATTCGCCGGCGATGATCTACTTTTCTTCGGGCGAATTCATCCCGACAAAGGGGCTGCCGAGGCAATCCAGGTGGCTCGCAGTGGCGGGCGTCACCTGCACATGTACGGCATCATCCAGGACCGTGATTACCACGAAGCTGAAGTCGCGCCCGCGGACGATCGCATCCATGTCACTTATCACGGTCCGGTGGGCGGGAAGGAGCGGTTGGATGCCCTAGGTAACGCACGTGCTCTTTTGCACTTGATCAATTTTGACGAGCCATTTGGACTTTCGGTCATCGAGGCGATGGCTTGTGGCACGCCCGTCATCGCCTCGCGACGCGGATCCATGCCGGAACTTATCGACCACGGAGTCACCGGCTTTCTAGTCGACAACCTGGACGAAGCGAGACAGGCGGTCGAGCGAATCGACGAGATCGATCGCCGCAGCGTTCGCCGTGCCGTCGCTGAGAGGTTTTCCGTCGATCGCATGGCAGACTCATACGTGGCACTTTATCACCGCATCCTCAACGACTCACGATGAAGCGGCGGTTGTAGACCTAGACCGCAACGCCAAAGAGGTAGCCAATGCCGGCGGTGGCTGCCATCGCGATGGCTCCCCAGAACGTGACTCGGATGACTGCTTTGGAAATCGGTGCGCCGCCGGCGCTTGCCGAGATACCGCCTAGCAGTGCGAGGAATCCAAGCGACAGAATCGAAACGACGATTGGGATTTGAAGAACGGGCGTCAGGAAGACGGCGGCGAGCGGTAACGCGGCTCCAACGGCGAATGTGGCGGCTGATGTCAGGGCTGCTTGGGTCGGCCGTGCGGTCGTCATCTCCGAAATACCGAGTTCGTCTCTTGCGTGTGCTCCGAGTGCATCGTGTTCGGTCAGTTGTTTGGCGACCTGATGAGCGAGCGATTCGTCGAGACCGCGGTCGACGTAGATCGCCGTCAGTTCCTTTAACTCGGCTTCGGGCATCGTGGCGAGTTCTTCTTGCTCACGCTGGAGGTCTGCGTTTTCGGTGTCGGATTGCGAACTCACGGAGACGTATTCGCCGGCTGCCATCGACATCGCACCGGCTACCAAACCCGCGACACCGGCAAGCAGTATGCTGCCGCGGCCCGTTTCGGCCGCTGCGACACCGACGACCAAACTGGCCGTCGAAACGATCCCGTCATTGGCTCCCAAGACCGCTGCTCTCAACCATCCGATTCGATCGGTTCGGTGTTTCTCAACGTGTCGCATGACCGGTTTCCTGAGTAAAAGGTGGTGGGCAGGGGGCTTTCACCCGCGATCCATTTGAGAAGGCATTCACAAACAAGATTGCCGATCAGCGAAGTCACCGATCGCTGCCCACCGTGATTTAGAGATCAATCGAGCTGCGGATTCGGCTCGTCATGATGCGTTAGCTCAATGTCTTTGAGTCCTCGTGCGAACCACGGGTAGATCGTGGGAATCACCAGCGAAGTCAGAAGCGTCGATGTGATCAGGCCGCCGATGACGACGGTCGCGAGAGGACGCTGCATCTCGGCACCGTCACTCGTCGACAATGCCATCGGTAAGAACCCAAGGCTCGCGACCAAGGCCGTCATCAACACGGGACGCAGCCGAACGAGTGCGGTGTCGTGGCTGACGTCTTGAAGCGGCATGCCTGACTTGCGTGAATGCTCGGCCGCGCTGACCCAAACAAGACCGTTGAGCACAGCGACGCCGAACAAGGCGATGAAACCCACACCCGCGGAAATGCTGAACGGCATCTCGCGGAAGTACAACGCGATGATTCCGCCCGACGCTGCCATGGGCACCGCTAGGAAAATCAACAGTGCCAGCCGCATCGAGCCAAGACTGGTGTGCAACAGCAGCATGATGATCATCAGCACGATCGGCGTGATGATCGCGAGCCGCTTGCTGGCGGATTGCAGATGTTCAAAATCGCCCCCCCACCGCACTTCGTAGCCTGGTGCAAATTCAACTTTCTCGGCAACGGCCTTTTGAGCCTCCGTCACGAACGTTGCCACATCGCGTCCGCGAACGTTGGCGGAGATGAAGGTTCGCCGGCGGTTACCTTCGTGTTCGATCGTCGGCGGGGTTTCCTCCAGGCGGATGTCGGCCAGTTCTTTTAGCGGAACTGCTTTTCCGTTGGAGTCTGCGACCGGAACCTGTTCGAGCAGCGTCAGGTTCTCGCGCCACTGCTCGGGAACCCGGACCATGATCGGATAGCGTGCTCGGCCTTCAAAGATCTGGCCAACTTGATGGCCGCCGAGCGAGGACACGACATCAAGCACCGTTTGCGCGTCGATGCCGTATTGGGCGAGTGCTTGGTGCTTCGTCTTGATGGTCAGCGTTGACAGGTTGGCTTGATAATCAGCCTTAACGTCGACCGCACCGGGGATCGCACGCAAGACGGCTTCGATTTCTTTGCCCTTCGCTCCGAGAATTTCCATGTCGTCGCCGTAAAGCAGAACGGCAACATCTGCTTTGACTCCAGCGACCAACTCGTCGACTCGCATTTCAATCGGCTGAGTGAACCCGAACGCGACGCCGGGCACATTGGCGTTGAGTTCTTCGGACATCTGTTCGATCAAGTCGTCTCGTGTCTTGTCCTCCGGCCAATCGTTGACTGGTTTCAACAGCACCCAGACATCGGTTTGATGGACACCCATCACATCGTTGGCAATTTCGGGACGGCCCGTCTTGGAGAAGACGGTTTCGACTTCCGGGTACTTCTTCAGAATGTTCTCGATCTGCGTCGACATCTCGATCGAGCCTTCCAACGTCGCACTCGGCAAACGCGAGGCTTCGACCAGCAAGTCGCCTTCTTCCAGTCGTGGCATGAACTCCGCACCCAAATTTCGTGCCATCGGCAAGCTCAACGCGAATACCGTCAATGCCATAGCAACGGTCACGTAGGGATGCTTGATCGCTCGCGTCACCAGCGGTTCGTAAAAGAACTTGACGATTCGGACCACGAACACGTCGCCTTCTTTCATCTTTTTTGGCAAGAAGATTGACGCCATGGCGGGCATGAACGACAGCGAAAGGATCATTGAACCGCCAAGAGCGAACAGCACCGTGAGTGCCATCGGACGGAACAGCTTTCCCTCGGTGCCTTCAAGCATCAGGATCGGCAGGAACACGACCGCGATGATCAACTCGCCAAACATCGTCGGCTTGCGAACTTCAACCGCCGCATCGCGAATCACGTCCTCGTGCTTGGCGTCGCCGTTGTCGTGCGAAAGTTTGCGAATGCAATTCTCCACCATGATGACGCTGCTATCGACGATCAAACCAAAGTCGATCGCCCCCAGACTCATCAAACTGGCCGTCACGCCGGTGTAAGCCATCACATTGGTCGCGAACAACATCGACAATGGGATCGCGAGTGCAACGATGATGCCGGCTCGCAAGTTACCGAGCATCAGCAGCAGCACCACGATCACCAACATGCCGCCTTCGGTCAGATTGGTGAGTACGGTCTTGAGCGTTCGGCTGATCAATGCGGCTCGGTCATACGTCACTTCCAGACGAACGCCGTCGGGTAAGGTGACTTCGATTTCTTTGAGGCGGTCTTTGGCTAGCTCGACGACTTCACGGGAGTTCTCGCCAATCAGCATCATCACCAAACCAGTCACGACTTCACCGCGGCCGTCGCGAGTCACAGCGCCTTGCCGCGTCATGGGTTCGATGCTGACCTTGGCAATGTCGCCAACCAGAATCGGGTTGCCGTCGGGTTCGCGGCGAATGACGACGGACTCGATGTCCGTTTCGTTTTCCAATAGAGAAACGCCTCGGATGAATCGCTGTTCACCGTGGTGAATGACGTAGCCGCCGCCGGACGTGTTGTTGTTCGCTTCGAGGCGTTGAAAGAGCAACTCCATCGGGATGCCGTAGCTGGTCATCCGATCGGGGTCTGGCTGGACCTCGAAGGTTTTGTAGTATCCACCGTGTGTGTTGATCTCGGTAACACCACTGACTTGTCGCAGCTTGGGTGAAATTTCCCATTCCAACATCGTGCGCAGTTCCATCGGCGAATGACGATCGCTGCGAACTTCAAATTGCAGGATTTCGCCGAGAGCCGTCGTTAACGGTCCGACCGTTGGGGTTCCATATCCCGGAGGAATGTTCGCCGCCGCATCGCCAAGGCGTTCGGTGACAAGCTGGCGTGCGCGATAGATATCGGTGCCTTCCTCGAACACGATCGTAACGACCGAGATGCCGAATTTGGAAACGCTACGCAGTTCTTCCACGTCCGGCAAACCGCCCATCGTGTTTTCGACCGGATACGTCACATAGCGTTCAACTTCCACGGGTGAGAGCGAACCCGCATCGGTCACGACCTGGACCTGAACGTTCGTCATGTCGGGAACAGCGTCGATCGGTAGATTCAACGCCGAATACAGACCAGCACCCGCCATCAGCAACGTCATGATGATGACGAGCCCGCGGTTGATGAGCGAGAATTCAATGATCTTCGTGAGCATGGTGTGCAGTCAAAGGTGGGATAGGCTTCTAGCCTGTCAATTCGGAAACTTGAGAACGATGGATGACAGGCTAGAAGCCTATCCCACGCTTTCAGTCGCCTTCACCCTGGAGCAGCAACTCCGATTTCAGCAAGAACGCTCCGTGGGTCACCACCAATTGGCCCGGTGAAAGGCCCTCGGTGACTTCGACCCAATCATCGGAGGCTTGTCCCGTGGAAACTCCCACGCGTTTGAAAGCACCGTTGTTCATGTCGACGAAGACAAACTGTTCGTTTTCGTGTTGCAGAACCGACTCCGGTTTGATCGACAACGCTTCGCGGGCTTCGCCGATCGGAACGGTGACGCGAACGAACATGCCGGGGCGAAGCAAGCCTTCGCTGTTCTCGATCCTTGCGACCAACGGAACCGAATTGGTGTCCGCTTGTACTTCGCGACCAAAGTAGCGGACTTTTGCCGTGAACACTCGATCGTCCAACGCCGGAACCAGTACAGAAATCTCCGTTCCAGGCTGCAACGCTACCGCCGACCAATCGCTTTCGCGAATACTGGCTTCGACCGAAAGTGAATCTGTGTTAGCAAGGACCACCAACGAGTCACCGCGCATGACGCGTTCGTTGTTCGCGAACCCTTGTGCCTCAACACTGCCCCCGAACGGTGCTCGGACTTCCAAGCGTGACAAGGCTTCTTGGTTGCTCAGGTTGACGGTGTTTTTGTCCTCTCTGTAACCCAACAGAGTTTCAAGTGACTGCCATGCTAGGTTCAGCTGACGATCGGCTTCCGAGACATCGGCTTCGGCTTTCATCTTCGATTGCTCGATCGCAAAGGAAGCTTGGTCGCGTGCGGTGCGAAAAGATGTTTCCGCGAGCTGCCGTTCGCCTTCTCGTTCACGAACCGTCCGACCAGAAACAGACCCCGAAGCAACCAGCGGGCGGATGTTGGCGATCAGTTCGTCTGCCAAACGCATCTTGGAGTACGCCGACAGAATCTCTTGCCGGTAGGCACCAAGTGCCCGATTCGAGAATGCGGCCTCGATCACGTCGACCGATTGCCCTTGGTCAAGCATGGCCGACACTTCCTTCAGGTTTTTGGCCAGCGTTAGTTCACGCTGCAGAACTTGCTGAGCAATGTCGCGTTCTTTTTGACGCTTCAAAATTTCCGCCCGCGCCTGCCCGATCTCGGGGCTGCGAAGCACCGCGATCAAATCGCCGGATTCGACATGGTCGCCAGGTGTCACCACCAACTCGGCCAAGATGCCATCCATTGGTGCCTTCACGTCGACGTGTTTGGTTTGGTCATAACGCAGACGCCCTGGCACGGTGTGGACGTGCTGAACATTCTGGGCTTGGGCGGCAACGCTCTCAAACTTCGCCGCGTTGATCTTGCCTTCGGGCAGGACGAGTGTGTCGCTGGGCGCGCCAGCCTCGGTGACTTCAACATCCTCTTTGACGCTGCTTCCACCCGAGTTGATATAGTGCATCAACATCCAACCGCCTCCCATCGCCGCAAGCACCAGCAGCGTTGGCAGTCCCTTCAAGAGCGATGAAACGACGCCCGTCTTGGCGTCGCTCGCTTCGATGCGAGTCTCACTGGACGAAGATGAAGGTGATGTATTCTGATGGTTAGTCATCGTGTTTGGCATTTCAAGGTTGGTGAATAATCGCTTGGTGCATCTTGTATAAGCACGAACTGTGCCAAAGCTCAAAAACGACTGTATTTACCGTGTTTTGCGGGGCCACTCGGTTTCACGCTTGGTCTTTTCACGAACGCACACAAAGACATTCACCACGCCCGTGGACAGTTTCTGTCCACCTCCAAAGACTGCGTGCTCCGCCACTGGATCGAGCCGGCCGCCGAGCACAGATGGAAGCTAGCGATCTTCAACTCGGGTGCGGCACGCAACTAAAGCAGACCGTACATCGCGGGCGAATGTCTCATCGCGCTCGCAGCGGAGACACAATGCGATGACCTCCTCGAACTCTGCGAATGTCATGCAGATTCGATCGGCGTCGCCAATTGAGGTAGTTGGCACCTTGGATTCACCATTTTCCCTAAGGCCCATGGTCGCATTGCGTTTTATTAACGATCTATCCATCGGTCGCCTCTACACGTTCGCTGTTGGAAAACGCAACGGCGGTTGTTGCCTCTACGGATCCATCAGCTGCGATCCGCACCTCTGCCGCAAACTGCTTGTCAATCTTCTCGTATAGCTTGCCGTTCCATCGGAACTTCGCTGATGGCGCTATATTTGAAAACGTCTTCACTGACGACGTCTCTTTCCGGGATCGCGTCGTGCGAGAGCTGTCGCTTGTTCCCTCAATCATCGTGGTGGCCGGACCTTGCTGATCCGAACACGCCACTAAGCTGCGTGCCGACTTGAATCGTGACGCCGGCCTCGATTACTGGGAATTCGGCTGGGAATGGACGGTAGTGGTCATCGCCAATTTGGTATTCCAACTTGCCACGACCGCGACTATCTGTACGAATCTGGCCGACCAGCACGCCACCGATCATGACAGGGAAAGAAGCATTGGGAGCGAAGCCTCGCACCTCGACTTCAAATTCGGTCTCGCCACGTTCTTTCTCGAATTCGATTTCGGCTGTGCCGATCCCGCTCAAGTAGGTCTTCCATTTGCCATAGGCTTGCGTTGTCGATCCAGCGCTAATTGGAACATCATCCGATGACAATCCATCATCGTTATCCAGATCATCGCTCAGATTATTGTCGTCGTTACTCGAACCTACATCATCCGAATCGTGGCTTGAGTCGTGGTCTTGCGAGTCGTCAAAATCGTCGCCGATGCGCGAGTCATCATCGAACAGGTCATCGTCGTGGCTCTGATTGTTGTCGACTGTGGAGTCGCCAAATCCATCATCGTTGTCTGAGTCGATACCCGTGCCAACATCGTCGGAGTCGTGGCTTGAGGCGAGGTTTTGCGAGCCATCGAGATCTTCGTCGACGTGCGAATCGTCATCGACCGAGCCATCGTCGTTGCTCAGCACGCTGTCGCCTGAGGAGTCGCCGAAGCCATCGGCATCGTCTGACCTGTTGCCCGTGCCCACGTCGTCTGAATCTTGCCTTGAGTCGAGGTCTTTCGAGTCATTGAGATCGTCGCCGAGGTGTGAGTCATCACCGGATAAGCCATCGTCGTTGCTAAGAATATGATCGTTGCTAAGACCATTGTCGTCATTGCCCGTATCAACATCATCGAACTCGTGGGTTGAATCGAGGTCTTGCAGGTCATTTTCGACATGCGAATTATCCTCAAACAAGCCATCGCCATGGCCTTCCGATTGGGGGTCTACATCGTGCTGCTCGCCACTCTCGTTGGATTCAAGGCTTTCAAGGACGTTGTTTTCGAGTACATCAATGGATGAATTCTGTTCAAATGACTGAACATCATTTCGCAAGTTATCGTCCATGCGCCCACCTATGTCTTCAACTTCAGAATGCACTTCGTCGACCAGTTCGTGCGACAATTCGAGAGTGTCATCTATGGAATTCGTGGCATCCTGCGAGACGTTCTCAATGTCATGAATGCTGCCTGAGGAATCCTCGCTACCATTCGATTCCCGAGGATTCTCGGTCTCGCTAGCGTCACTGACCGGTTGCTCGTTACTCGAGTGGTCGGTCAAGGCAGAAGTTTCGACATCCGCAAGAACATCTGTGTTGCCGTTCACCTCGTCAAAGTGGCTTTCGTGGCTTGTCTCGGAGACAGGGTCAACCGCGTGTGACTCATCCGAGGGAACTTGTTCTGGGCGCGTCGACAATGATTCGTCGTCAGGGCTATAAATTTCCGTATCTCCGTCTGGTTGTCCTGAAACCGGAGTCAACTCCAACGATAAGTCCCCAGCACCATCGGTCGTTACCGTACCGAGTGTCACACCCGCCACCGTATGCTGATAACTGGTGTTCGGTTGGGCGGACGCTCTTAGTAGTGTCCTAAGACTGAGCCTCTCTGTGGGCAGTGATTCGGCACTGAAACTTTCGACTGAGTCGGGCTGAGGCGAGTCAGTGTCGGCTTTCGACGATGATTCCAAGTCTTCCGAAGTCCGCAATGAGGCAGCTTGGGGAGCTGACTCCACCGAAGGCAATGGTTGGACTGCACTGAGCGTCGTAACCGGAACCGCAACCGCAACTACAACCGGAGTCGCCTCCGTCGCGAGAGAGCTTAACGCGACAATGGGAGCCGTTTTCACAACCGCCGAACGCGCGACTTCTGCGGCCGGCACGGAATCATCATGGAAGCTTGACGCAAGAAACGACCGAAGTCCGAACGCTAAAAGGTTTCGTTTCTCAAGCGTTTCAATCTGGGAAAGACGACGGTGTTGTTTGCTGCGTCGATTCATGGTTCTTCTCGTGTTGGTTGTGAACTAAGGCATAAGACTGATGATCAATCGTCGTGATCGTCGTCGTGGTCATCACGGTCGTGATCATTGATCTTGGCTGCGAAAACGCCCGACACTTGATCGCCGACGCTCACTGAAGTGCCTGCGGTAATCGTTGGGAAGTTCGCTGGGAACGGACGGTGGTCGTCGTCGCCAATTTCAAACTTCAGTTCCCCCTTGCCGCGACTGTTGGTGCGAAGCTGTCCAATCACAACGCCACCCACCGAAACCGGATAGGTTGAATTCGCTGCGAATCCCTGCACTTCGACTTCAAACTCCATTTCGCCTCGTTCGATCTCAAATTCGGCCTTGCCAGAACCGGTTCCCGTCAATCGTGCTTTCCATTCACCGTAGGCCGTCCCAGGTACGGATGGCGTCACAGGGACATCGTCGTTGTCTGAATGGAAGTCGCCAGATGCGTCGTCATTCACATGGCCCGCCCCGTCATCGCTATCGGATGAGCCGTTCAATCCATGGTCGACATCGTCGATCGAATCTGAGTCATTCGAGCCCGTGTCGTTTCCGTTTGATTCAACGCTGCTTGATCCACTAACAACATCGCCCGATGAGTCGTCGCTGTCTCCTGATGAATCGCTGTTTCCGCTAATGTTCAGACCGTCGTCGGAATCCGATTCGTTGCTGTTCGTATCGCTCGACGACCCATGGTCAATGTCGTCGTGTCCATCGCTGCCGTCATGATCACTGTCTTCGTGGCCGTCGACATCATTGTCGTGGTCATTGTGTTCGCCATGGTTATCGTCGTCAGACTGCTCGCCGCCAAACACGCTCGCTCCAATGCCGGAAATGCTGACGCTCGTGCCCGCATTCGCAGCGGCGAGAGTGTCTGCTTCCGCTCCAGTCAAGAATGTTTCTAGCGATGCACGTCCACGGGAATTGGTGACCAATGTCGCAACGACCGAACTACCAACAATCACGTCATAGCTTTCGCCGGGGAGAGCGTTCTGAATTTTGACTTCTAGCTTGATGCCGCCGTACTCATTCTCGAACTGCACCTTGGCTCGTTCTCCGGAAGCACCGGTAATTCTTGCTTCCAGTTCTCCGCCCGTCGCCACCAATGACCGGGCCTCGCGATTCAGTTGATTGATCGCCATCAGTGCGTCGATTGCTGAGGTGCGGCCATCGTCATTCACGTCTGCAAACGCAGACGATCCAACCTGTTCCCCTTCGCCCGAGGCTTCGGTTCGACGCAGGTGGTTAAGGTGGTTAAGGTGGTTAATCACGGTTAAAGCATCAACCGCCGAAACCTGGTTGTCATTATTGACATCACTGGGCGAGAGATAGTTGTGGAACACATCGCCAGCGAGCAGATTCCGTCGTTCAAGAGATTCCAATCGGAGAGAGCGACTGTTTTTCTTTGAGGAGCGTTTTCGTGAGTGAGCCATGATCGACACCAAGTAGTGAGAGGAGAGATTGCGAACCATCGAACCCGTCAATGCCGTTTCGCGTTTTCAGCCGTGGGGCCGTTTACCAAGCAAATTGAATACCGTTTGCGAATCGCCCATCAACTGCGGCGTCCCGAGACAAACTGCACTAAATCCCTTCGATGCCTGTTCAGATTCTTTCCAATCAGTTGGATAGATGCTGAACAGACAACTTCAGGCTGGAACCACCACCGTGGTGAGATCGACTTGCTTGATGTTATGAATCGTAGCAAGCGAAAATGCGTCCGCCGCTTATCTAAAGCAAAGCTAATCTTCGAGCAAAACTAGTGACCGGATGGCAGGACTTCATGGCCACTGCGTGTGCTCGAAGCTCGCCATACGTCCAGGTCGATGCTGTCGTTTACGCTGCGAACCGAACCATCCATCCACAGCGTTTGGACCAAGCCAGGATGAAAGCTACGAGAAGTGACGGCCGCATAGGTAGGCTCTGTCCAGCTAGTTCCCTCATAGCGAGAATTGAAGTCAACGTCGTAAGTCTGACCGTCGCTGTGCAAGTATTCGACGCGTTGATTCGGTCCAAACGTCGTCGTGAACCCACTCTCGTGAACCGGGCTGTCGCACCATTCCGTGTGCCCTTCGTTATCAAACAAACCCGGCCCAAGCTTGAACTCGGCCGCTCCTGCGAAACCGGACAGATAAGCGGCGTTGGAAGGTACGGCGGGGCCAGGATTGGCAGTGTTACGAAAATAGGGCGTGAATGTTTTGACTTCCGAAGCGCACAACGTGTTGCTTAACCCATCGGTGATCGCTTGCGGACCGATCTTGGCATTCACGTGAAATGCACCGTCACCGTACGTCCCGTCCCGCGGATCGAAGACAAACCAAGTGCCGAAATTGAAGCCATAATTGACTGGTTTGACGAAGCCTTCACCTGGT
This sequence comes from Rubripirellula tenax, assembly GCF_007860125.1. Classification (NCBI taxonomy): domain Bacteria; kingdom Pseudomonadati; phylum Planctomycetota; class Planctomycetia; order Pirellulales; family Pirellulaceae; genus Rubripirellula; species Rubripirellula tenax. The sequence goes on along the minus strand of NZ_SJPW01000011.1, from coordinate 15,568 downwards.
CCTGCATCAAACAGAGTGTCCGAGTTGGGGTCACTTGGGCAGTTGTAAACAGGAATCGACAATGATTGCACGCCCGTCGCCAAGTTGATCGGGTCGTGCCACTCCAAATCAACCCGAACATGGTGGTAGGCGTCGCCTTGCTCCAAATACGGCATGATGCGTCCATGGACTGACCATGTGGTTGTGTGGGTAAAGATGCCACCGGGAGGAAAGACGCGATTGACCGACTGGTAATTGTGGATCGCCAGCCCGATCTGCTTCAAATTGTTCTGGCACTGCAAGCGTCGCGCGGCTTCACGAGCGGACTGAACAGCCGGCAGCACCAAAGCAGCCAAAACACCGATGATCGCGATCACAACCAGCAATTCAATCAGCGTGATGCCATGCCGATGTCTCATCACTTTGCCGACACTTCACTGGGAGTCGTCTCAGTGACGTCGTGCGTTTTCGCCGGCGGTGAGCTGTCAGCGTCCTCGATCAATCGAGGCAGGGCAACAATGAATCGCGTCCCCGCTCCCGCCACCGATTCAACGTGAATCGAACCACCGTGGGCCAAGACGATCGACTTGCAGATCGACAATCCTAGTCCCGTGCCGCGATAGTGTTCGCGTGATGCATCGGCACGGTAAAAGCGATCGAATACGTGCGGCAAGTGTTCGTCAGGAATTCCAATGCCCGAGTCCTCCACAAAGAACTCCACGAACTCACCTGCAGCGTTGCCGGTCACGTTGACCGTCCCACCGGCTGGCGTGAATTTGATCGCGTTGTCGATTAGATTGAAGAAAAGCTGACTCAACCAAACGTCATGCCCAAGGATGAACTCTTCCGGGAACTCCGCCGCTCGCAATTCGACACCCTTTTCTTTCGCCGTCACCGCCAACCGAGCGACCACGTCCTGCATGACAGCCCCGACAGGCACTTCATCGGTCAACAGTTCTTGCACGCCAGCATCATGGCGGCTGAGCGTTAGTAACTGGTCGACCAACGCACCCAAGCGAATGGCTTCGGCCAGCGTCGTCTCGACCACTTTGCGGTATTCGTCCACACTACGAGGTTTTCGCAACGCGATTTCGGCCTCCGTTCGCAGAACCGCGACAGGCGATCTCAACTCGTGAGCCGCATCAGAAGTGAATCGCTGCATCGTGTTGACTGACTTTTCCAACCGGTCGAACGTGTCGTTGAGTGTGATCGACAACTCGCCCAACTCATCATGCGCGTTCACAATCGGCAAACGCGTTTCCAACCGATCGGCCGTGATCTTCTTGGCTTTGGCAGTGATTTGTTTGATTGGCGAGAGCAAGTGACCCGCAACAACGTATCCGGCCAGCAGTGCTGCAAGGATCGCGATTGGTCCCATCGTCAAGAACATCCGCACGTAGCTTTGGAAGTCTTGCTCGATGGGCTTGAGCGGTGAGATCGCTCGCAGCAAAAGCGGTTCGGATCTTGAATCACGCACTGCCAAATTCAACAAGCGGAATTTGCCGGCAGCGCCCAGATCGACGTTCGAATACTGCTTGCCGCGCATGGTGCTGGGCTGTTGGCCAGGTGGCAGTTCGATGTTCGTCAAAAACCGACTGTTAAATAGGGTGTTCAGTTCTTCATCGAGAACTTGAAAATGGTAATGCGAGTGCGTCGAGAACCGACGTTCAAGTTCGGCCACCATCTCACCGCGATCGCTCACCAGCGACATCTCCTCAAACAACTCGCTAATCTCTTCGGCAAGGGCACGGTCAGCGTTCTTGAGTAGATGCCCATGCACCCGCCACAAAACGATCGCGGCCATCACCGTCATCATCGCAAGAAAAATCCCTGCGTACCAAAGCGTCAACCGCGTGCGAATACTCAACCGGTTCATGGCTCGTCCCCCAGTTGGTATCCCTTGCCGCGAACGGTGTGCAGGACAGGAAGGTTCGACGGGCCACCCAATTTCTTTCGGAGCTGGTTGATCTGAACTTCGATGACGTTGGTCCACGTCGCTGTCGCGGCTTTCCAAACGTCGCGGGCGATGGCCTCGCGTGTCACGATCATGTTTTTGTGTTGCAGCAAGTACTCGAGAAGTTCAAATTGCCGCTGCGTAAGTGATAGCGACTGTCCGCCACGCGATGCCACTCGTGATAGAGAATCAACCACGAGATCCTCATAGCGAAGCTGAGCATCTTGACTCGTTCCCATGCTGCGTCGCATCACGGCACGAAGACGAGCGAGTAACTCGCTGAAATCAAAAGGTTTGATCAGGTAATCATCCGCGCCGCTATCCAGTCCGATGACGCGATCCGCAATGGAATCCTTCGCCGTGATCACCAAAACCGGTTTTTGAAATTCTTCTTCTCGAACCCGTTGCAGCAAACTGATCCCGTCGCCGTCGGGCAACATCAGATCTAACAACACCGCGTCGACCGGTTCACGCTGAATGATCGAATACCCAGAACTGCCGCTCGACGCTGTCAGCACCTCAAAACCTTCTTCTTCCAGTCCACGCTTCAAGCTCGCCAAAAGCGAGAGTTGGTCTTCGACGATGAGCAACCGGCCAGTCAAAGGGTGAGCAATCCGACTATCAAAGGTTTTGGGGCAAAAACAGATGGACGGTTGATTCTACTTCGTTATCGGCCTAATCGCAGTAGATCGACGACGCAGATAAACCAAAACTAATTTTCAAAGGTGTCATTTTGTGCTTTTGATTAACTCTCGTTTAGATAAGCCGTTTCCTCATTGCCGCAATCCGATGAATCAGTAGCTTTCACAAAAGTGTTTGCCGTGTCTGGCGAACACGGCCCTTTCACTCATTGAGGAACCCGACGATGACCTTCTCTTTCAAACCACTTGTCTCTATCCTAGCTCTGCGTGCGATGGCCGTAATGCTCGCCACTGCGGCTTGCCTTTCCATTTCCGTGATGGCTCAAGACACGGCCACTTACACAGTGATCGACTTGGGGGTCGACGTTGTGCCCGCTGGACTCAATGACAATGGCGAGGTCGTTGGTTCCATCCGATCGCAGGGATACTACGGACCCTCCGATGGATTCTATTTCAGTCTCGTTGATGGGCTGGTTATGGTTCCCGACACGACTGAAGTGTCTGCGATCAACGACGCCGGTGACTTCGTCGGCTCCATGAACCTGGGGATGGGCGAGTTCGTTTCATCTGGCGACGAGATTCTGCCATTTGGTCCCGGCTACACAGCGGCGGGCATCAATGAGGTCGGCCAAATCGCAGGCTCGCAAGACAAAGACAACCCATTTCGTCCAACGCCTCGTCCAATGGACCCGGCGATCTATGACGTGTTGACCCGACAATGGACGGCTCCAAACATTGCTGGCGTCTATTCTCGCGGTACAAGAAAGGGCGTTTATGCTGACCTCTACCGCTTGAAGGATGTCAACGACTTCGGGATCGCCGTCGGCGTGAAGTCACGTTCCGGACTGTACGGTTCGTCCAGCATCTTGATCGCGACCGGTGATTCGGCAGCAACGTTCCTACCTATCAGTGGCGGCGGAGAAGCGTACGCAATCAACAATCTCGGTCAGGTCGCCGGTCGAACCGGTACCGTCAGCGGCGTCTATTCGGCGTATCTGTACGACCTCATGACGGACTCGGCCATTGATCTCGGCGTGGCTTCCGGAGCAAGCAGCGTTGCCTACGACGTCAACGACGCCGGCCAAGTGGTCGGCAGTGACAGCAACGGAGGGTTCATCTGGCAGGGTGGTCAACTGACGAATCTTAATTCACAGCTTGACCCCGCAGCTTCATTTACGATCACATCCGCACAATCAATTAACGAGCGAGGAGACATCGCAGCGGTCGGAACCGTTGGCGGGGAAAGCCATGGCCTGCTATTGATCACCAGCACTCCAAACGATGTCGGAGGAGGTGGCGGCGCAACCAACGAGACGCCCACATCAACGATCATCAACAACCGAACCAAGGGCCGAACGCGAACGAAGTTCCTATTCGACGGACGAACGTCAACCGACACTGACGGCACCATCGAATCGTACGCCTGGGATTTCGGCGATGGAGAAACGAGTGATCTCTCAAAGATCCGTCACCAATACGCTTCCGCAGGAACCTACACCGCAACGCTCACGGTGACTGACAACGATGGAGCGACCGCAACCGCCAACGTCGAGATCACGGTTCGTCCGTAGTTCGTTGCAAGCGATCACACCGCAGGCGGGGAATGTGGATCAACGTTAGCCTCTTGCAGTAAGCGTCTCGTTCTTTTCGGAAAGCATTTGGTCGAGGCAGTCGAAAACTCCTCCGCTACCTCGTTCCATATTCTCGATACTTGCTTGAATCGACGCGTCGGCACAGGAAACGCTTGCCTCGATCAAGGCGAAGATCTCTTGCGTCGCTTCATGAACCTGAGCGTGCGGGCGTTCGAGGAGTAGATACGACGACACCTGCGAGAACGAGACGTTGCCGTCGTCCTATTCGTACCATTTTCTGAGTCGACAGTGGTGATGGTCGACAAAATCAAACGCGGGCTGACCATCAATCACGCTCAAATACGTGTTTACCTTCCAGATCACGTGGTCCAACTTCGCTAGGCTCATGAACACCGTATCATTCGCTCCAATGATCTGACGCGTGGAAGCCGCGTTCATGTCATTGACTTGATGGACCTTCTGGTTCAGTGCCGTGACAGTGTCCGAAATCTCGTTCCCACGCTGATCCAACTCACCCATTCGTTCCGACACCTGACTTGAATTGCCGGTAATGTGAGAGATTGAATCGCGAATCTTCTCGACTGCCTTTCGAGTTTGATTCGACAGCTCTTTCACCTCGGCGGCCACCACAGAGAAACCTGCACCGGACTCGCCAGCCCGTGCCGCTTCGATGGTCGCATTGAGCGCAAGTAATTTTGTCTGCGAGGCGATCTCGATAATGAACTTCACAAACGAACTTATGTCACTGAGCTATCCGTTGTTCGACTCGACGAGTTCGCGAATCTCGGACACGGCATTGCTGAATGCTTTGGTTTCTGCTTCGATCGCGTTGAAATCGGAAGCCAGCTCGCTGCACGTCACCTCAATCTGCTTGCAGTTTTCGATGTTGGTTGTGTTGAGCGTGACGGAACCGGCAAGGTTTGCCTGGATATTTGCCAAGTCCTTCTTTAATCGCTCGTTTTTCTGACGCAGAATTACGACGAGGGCCTCCGCGTCTTGCTACCGGTCGCTCGCTTCTTCAATGGTAAACATCAAGCCGCCTAAAGCTGAGTCCTGCGAAACTGTCCAATCAAATTGTTGCAAACAAAACCTCGCTAGGCGGCAACATCCGAAGATTTGGAGGGGAAACAAGGATACGAGGCCTGGGGAATTCCGAGCTTGAGGGCGGAAACACTCATTGACACCTCGCGACCTGCCGATATATTGAATGTAACGAACCATCGGAGAACGAATCATGCCAACAAAAACAAAGCCCGCGAAGCCCGAAAAACCGCCTGGTACCGTCGAAGACTTTGCCCAAGCGGCGGAGTGCTTGAAGGTGCTCGCGCATCCCGTTCGGCTGCGGATTGTGCAGCTTCTGTTACACGGACGTTTTACGGTGGGCGAATTGGCGGCCGATTGTGGCATCCAGGACAATGTCGGCTCAGATCACCTGCGGTTGTTACAACGCTGTGGCTTTTTGGTCAGCGAACGAGACGGCCGCAAGGTTTACTACCAAGTGGCGGAGCCTCATTTAGAGCAGTTGATGGCGTGCATCGAGGGGCGTTTTCTGCCCTGTGGTGCGAAGTATAGATGACTAGTCTCGGCTCTCGGGCCGTTTTTTTTGAACTGACATATCGTCGCATGCCGAGGTGTCCAGGTTTTTACATTTCGAGTTATTCGTCCAACCAGAACGGAATTTTCAATGCAGACAATTGATGTAAAACGCTTGGCCGACCAGCAGGCCAATGGTGAGATCGACCTGATCGACGTCCGAATGCCGACCGAATACCGCGAGGTCCATGCCGACGGAGCCGTTAACGTGCCGCTCGATTCGCTGGACCCCGGCGCGGTGGTCCAAATGCGAAACGGTCGCTCGGAAGAGCCACTCTACGTGATCTGCAAGAGCGGGAATCGATCCAGCAAAGCAGTGCAAAAGTTCCTCGACGCTGGCATCGACAATGTGGTCAATGTCGACGGCGGCACGACCGCGTGGGTCAACGCCCGACTTCCCGTCGTGCGTGGCAAGAAAGCGATCTCGCTGGAACGCCAAGTACGGATCGCCGCGGGGTCGATCGCATTGATCGGTTCGCTTGCAGCAATCGTCACCGGAAACGTGTACTTCGCCGGCATTCCTGCCTTCATTGGTGCGGGTTTGACTTTCGCGGGTGTCACCGATACCTGCGGGATGGGCATGATGCTGTCGAAGATGCCTTGGAACCAGTGCTCCGGTGACAAGTCATGCTCGGTCTAGCGACTCTCTTTGGCTCGATTGTGGGCTTCGCACTTGGCCTGACCGGCGGGGGTGGCGGCGTGTTCGCCGTTCCTCTGTTGGTCTATGGGCTTGCGATTGCACCACGTGAGGCCGTGGGAATCTCGCTCGCATCGGTCGGTGGAACCGCCATGTTTGGTGCCGTGCCGCGACTGATTCGAGGTGAAGTCGAGTTGCGAACGGGATTGCTGTTCGCGGTCGCCGGAATGATCGGCGCACCCGTCGGTGCGTATCTATCGAAATTAGTTCCCGAGCAAGTCTTGTTGGTCTTGTTCGCACTGTTGATGTTCGTCGTCGCTTTCCGCATGTGGTCCAAGGCAAAGAATCCCAAAGTTGCCAGCGGCGTCTGTGTAACGGAATCCGAGCTGCCGAAGGATGATCGAGACCGAAGCGCCTGCCAGCGAGACGAAGACGGCAAGCTTCGGTTGACATCACGTTGTGCTCGATTGCTCGTCCTGGTCGGTCTGATGACCGGCGTTCTTTCGGGCCTGTTTGGTGTCGGCGGTGGTTTTGTGATCGTGCCTGCCTTGGTGTTGTTCAGCGGGATGGCGATTCACCAAGCCGTCGGAACATCCCTATTTGTCATTGTCCTCGTCAGTGTCAGTGGCGTTGCTTCGCACCTTGCGGCGGGCAATCCACTTTCTTTGGAAGTGGCGATTCAATTCATGGTCGGCGGGTTTGGCGGAATGTGGCTTGGTGGTGTCGTCGCCAAGCGACTGAAAGGCCCGACCCTTCAGAAAACCTTTTCCATCGCGGTCGTATTGGTGGCGATGATTGTGATCGTCAAATCCGTCGTTCTCTAACCCAGATCAATTTTCCACAGGGGAATCGAAACATGTTGCTCAAGTATTTTTATGATCAGAAACTCGCCCATGCTTCCTACATGGTCGGTTGCCAACGAGCCAAAGTTGCCGTGATCGTCGATCCGGGTCGTGATGTGGATCAGTACATCGAAATGGCGAAACGCGAAGGCGTCGAGCTGGTCGCAGTTGCCGAAACGCATATCCACGCCGACTACGTCTCGGGTGCCCGCGAATTGGCAGATCGCGTCGGTGCCAAGCTGTATGTTTCCGACGAGGGGCCTGACGATTGGAAATATCACTATCTCGATGGCTACGACAGTGAATTGATGCATGAAGGCGATCACTTCATGATCGGGAACATCCGTTTCGACGTCATGCACACGCCTGGTCACACGCCCGAGAGCATTTCGTTTGTGCTGACGGACCAAGGCGGTGGTGCCGACAAGCCGATGGGGATCTTCACCGGGGACTTTGTGTTTGTGGGCTCGATCGGTCGTCCTGACTTGCTCGAAGAAGCGGCTGGATTGGCGGGCACGGCCGAGCCGGGGGCGCGCGACTTGTTCAAGTCTGCGGAGCGTTTCAAGACGTTGCCCGACTACCTGCAAGTCTGGCCCGCTCACGGCGCGGGCAGTGCCTGCGGTAAAGGTCTTGGTGCGATCCCGTCTTCGACCGTTGGCTACGAAAAGCTGTTCAATCCGGCGCTTCAGTTGACCGACGAGGAAGCGTTCGTTCGCTACATTCTGGCCGATCAGCCGGAAGCTCCGAAGTACTTTGCGGTGATGAAGCGAGTCAACAAGGAAGGACCAGCAATCCTGGGAGCGGGCCATCACCACAACCTGCTCGACACGACCGCGATCCATGACGCACTCCGATCGGGAACCGTGATTGACCTAACGCCATCACCCGAGTTCGCGAAGGGACACGTTCCTGGAACCATCAACATTCCGCTGGGCATGTTGTCGGCGTGGGCGGGATGGTTGGTGGACTACGATCGCCCGACCTACTTGATCTGCCAACCGGAACAGTTGGAAGAAGCGGCGACGTTGCTGCACAAGATCGGCGTCGAACAAATCAAGGGCGGATTTGACGCAGGCGATGTACGAGCCTCTGGTTTGGCCGACGAAGTCTACGCCGCCGGAACGCCGGCAAACCTGGCACCGGCGATCGAGGCCGGCGATGTGAAGTTGATCGACGTGCGCTCCAGTGACGAATGGAACGAGGGTCACATTGGACAGGCCGAGCATCGCTTTCTGGGTCGATTGCCGAAGGACGTCGACGAACTTCCACGTGACGAGAAGCTGGTCGTTCACTGCCAAAGCGGTGCCAGATCAGCTATCGGAGTTAGCATCCTGCAAGCCGCTGGTTTCACGAACGTCATTGACCTGACCGGCGGCTACACGGCTTGGAAATCGGATGGCTTGCCGAGCGTGAAGGCCGGCGAGGCAGCCGTGGTTTGAAACGGAGATTTGTCATTTGCTATTTTCCAATGGTCATTTGTCATTGAGTAGATAACCGACGACACCTCTTCTTCACCACCAATAACAAATAACAAGTCTCCTTCACACACCCCGCTAAGAACTCTCCCCAATTCCCAAGGCCTCAGCATGACTCGCCTCATCACTCTTATCATTTGCGTTGCCCTTCTGGTTCCAACACCATTGTTCGCCCAACAAGGCCAGGGACGAGGGCCAGGATTTGGCGGCCGCCGTGGTCCCGGCGGCGGCCAAGGAATGGGGCGAGGCGTGCGTCATGGTAACGACGACCGCTACGATGAAGATCACGAAGTCTTTCAATACTTGTTGCAGAATCACGACCAGATCACCCGCAACGTCAAGGAGCTTCCCGACGGCGTGGAAACACTCACCGAGTCCGACGTGCCGGAAATCGCCGCCAAGATCAAGGAGCACGTCGAGTGGATGGAATATCGGATCGAAAACACGAACCCAATTCGCATGCGTGATCCGCTATTCGCTGAGATTTTCAAACACACCGACAAGATCAAGATGGTCCGGGAGAACACTCAAAAAGGCGTGCGAGTCATCGAAACCTCGGACGATGCCTATGTAGCGAAGCTGATTCAAGCTCATGCGAAAGTCTTGACCGGGTTTGTCGAGCGTGGATTTGCTGAAGCGATGAAGAACCACGCAGTTCCGGGAAAGGATGCGTCGAAGCCACACACGAATCCGAGCACTGCCGCGCATCCCGTCATTGCCGATCATGGCTCGGTGGTGAAGCTCGCTGATGCGACTCAACAGCCACGACCGGGATCCATGATCCTGGTTGACCTCACACGCGGTGGCGATCCGAAACAGCTCAACGCTGGTTTGGAGACGGTCGCCAAGTACGTCAACATTTACGCCGGCGCGGGTACTGAGCCGGCTGACATGCAAATTGCTGTCGTCTTTCATGGCGATGCAACGTTGACGGTGTTGAATCCCGATGCGTACGCAGCCGAGTTCAACACGAACGGAAATCCAAACCTGGCTTTGCTGCGACAACTACACGAGTCGGGCGTTGAGTTGTACGTTTGCGGCCAATCACTGATTTCCAAGGGCTCTCAACCCCAGGACGTTGTCGTCTTTGTTGAAACGGCAGTGTCCGCGTTGACGGCGGTTGTCAATTTACAAGCCGACGGATACGCCTACCTTCCACTGGGAAACTGATTCATGAATCGAACACTCCTCCTTGCCATTGCACGGGGAACCTGTCTATCGGTTGCGTTCCTTGTCGTCGGATGTCAGCAAGAGCAAGCAGGTTCCTTGGTGGAACCGCAAACGAACGAGTCGGACGCGGTCACCATCGTGGAGGATTCCCAACCGACCGAGGAACAACGCGGTGCGTTGTTAGCGGCGAAAGACGCCCTGTTCCAGCAACTGTCGGGAAAATTGATGGCGGCCATGGCACAGGGGCCGGCCGAAGCGATTGCCGTTTGCCAAAAAGAATCGTCGGAAATCGCACGGTCCGTTGGCGAAGAACAGGGCGTGAACATCGGTCGGGTGGGGGTTCGCCTTCGCAATCCCAAAAACACCGGCCCGGCGTGGGCCGCATCCATGGTTGAGTCGCAACAAGACACGCCCGTTTTCGCCAACCTGAGCAACGGCAACGCAGCAGCGTTGCTGCCAATCAAGCTGCAAGGTCAGTGTTTGATGTGCCACGGATCCAAGCAACAGATTGCTCCCACCATTCAAGACCAACTTGCCAAGCTCTATCCGAACGATCAAGCCACCGGATTTCGGGAAGGCGAACTACGGGGATGGTTCTGGGTGGAACAGGTGACTCAGTGAAGCACATCGGCTCTGCTCTGCATCAGTAACGATTCCACCGACGAACCAAGATATTGAGAGAGATGAAAAACGTGCCAAATCGTTCGAGCGACACGACGCGCCAACGAGCAATTCAGTCGCTCGCCAAACTCGGCTTCGTCGACTGCGACGTGCACAGCATTCAAGATGAGTGTGTCAGACTTTACTGTGCAACGGCCAACCGCAACGATCAATGCATGATCCAAGTTGTCCTCCGCCTTGTGCCTGGCATCAAGACCGTTGTTTTTGAAAAATCTTTGTAGAGGAACGTGGATCCATGGCGTCGCGCAATTGGCCAAAGTTGACCCGCAGCATTTTGCGATTGGTAGCGATCGCTGCAATCGTGGGCGGTTCCGTCTATTGGTTTCGCTTCATGCCCGTATCGGTGCAGTCTCAAGAGATTGTGGCGGGATCGGTCACGGAAGAAGTCATGGGCACTGGAACCTTGGAGGCCCGCATCTCGGCAACCATCAGTCCCAAGATCTCCGGTCGAGTCGCCGCGGTGCTTGCCGACCAAGGCGATACTGTCACGACCGGCGATGAGCTTGTGCGGCTGGAAGATGACGAACTCAAACAGCAAGTCGCAATCGCTCGAGCCAACGTCGATGCGGCCCTGGCCGCAATCGGAAGACTGAAAGTCGACAAGGAACGAGCAAACGTCGTTCTGACTCAGGCTGAAAAGAACTTCCGCCGGGTCGAGAGCTTAAGCGAACGGGATGCAACCAGCCAAGATGAACTCGATCGAGCCTCGGAGGCCTTGGGAATCGCAATGGCCGATGTCTCCCGATCCGAAGCCGGCATCAACGAAGGGCAGAAGGAGCTCGTCTCCGCCGAGAAGAACCTCGAATACCACGACGCTCGTTTACGCGACACGATCATCCTTGCACCGTTCGATGGCTTGGTGGTCAAACGCAGCCGAGAGCCCGGCGATGTGGTGGTTCCCGGCAGCTCGATGATGACCCTGATCGCAACCGACGAATTGTGGATCCGTGCTTGGGTCGATGAGACTCAAATGTCGAAACTGGAAGCAGGCCAAGCCGGACGCGTCACGTTTCGTTCTCAGCCCGAAGATTCGTTCCCGGCCAAAGTCGCAAGGCTGGGGCGTGAGGCGGATCGAGAGACCCGCGAGTTCATTGTCGATGTTCGAGTTTTGGAATTACCCACGAATTGGGCCGTCGGTCAACGAGCCGAGGCGTACATCCAAGTCGCCGAGCCGCAAAACGTTCCGGTGGTTCCCAAATCGTTCGTGGTCAAACGTGACGGCGTCGACGGTGTCTTTATCGACGTCGATGGAGTTGCTACTTGGCGAGTGTTGTCGCTTGGCGTTCGCGGTCCAGACGCGATCGAAGTGAAAGACGGCCTGGCTCTCGGTGACATCGTCATCCAACCCGGCAACGAACGCGGTGTCTTGAAGCCAGGCCAGATGGTGGTGCGTCAATGAATCTGGCATTCAAGGACATTCAACACAACTTCGGCCGCTTTGCGTTGACCGGCGTCGGGATCGGCATGCTGTTGATGATCGTGATGGGCATGGGCGGAATCTATCGCGGGATCATCGAAGACGCGACGTTGCTGGTGGACGGTGTCGATGCCGATTTGTGGGTGGTCCAGCGAGAAACACGCGGACCGTTTGCCGAACTTTCGCGTGTGCCTCCCAACCTGGTGCATCGTATTGCAGCCGTTCCCGGCGTTCTGTCGTCGCGGAAATTTGTCTACCACACCATTCAGCGAGAACGTGATGGCAAGCCGTTGCGGATCGCGGTCCTCGGCCTGGATTGGCCCGTGGATCGGGGCGATTGGATCCCAATCACCAAAGGTCGATTGCTTGAGCAAGCTCACTACGAAATGATCGCGGACCAATCCTTGGGCATGCCACTCGGTGAGAAGGTAAAACTTGGCAAAGACCTTTACACCGTGGTGAGTTTGACCCAAAGCATGATCAGTGCCAGCGGTGACGGGTTGGCGTTCTTCTCGATCACCGACGCCCAGGCGATTCAATTCGATACGCCTGGTGAAGCGGTTCGGTTGGAGCGTTCGTCTCGCGAAGAACGTGGCAAGTTGTTCGAGCCCACTGAACTGCAACCCGAACTTTTGAGAAACGCTTCCGGGTCCGGGGCGCAGCTTCCGGCCCTGCCGAGTTCGCAGATCAGTGCGGTGATGGTCAAACTCGACACGGGTGCAAGTCTAGATAACGTGCGGTCAACCATCGCGGGCTGGGGTGACGTTTCCGTCTATACCAGTGATGGCCAGAAAGCACTGCTGCTGCGAGGAACCGTTGAAAAAGCGAGGCGTCAGATCGGAATGTTCCGCGTCCTGCTGACGGCCATCGCCGCCATCATCATGGCGCTCATCCTTTACACACTGACGCTGGACAAGATTCATTCGATCGCGCTTCTAAAGCTGATCGGAGCGTCCAATACGGTCATTCTGGGCCTGATCTTGCAGCAAGCATTGGTACTGGGTGTCGTCGGCTACGTCATCGCGTACCTAATGGGAAGTCAGTTGTTTCCGCACTTCCCACGTCGCGTGATTCTTGCCGACGGTGATTTGATTCAGCTCGCCGTTGTTGTGGTGCTGATCTCGATTGGTTCCAGCTTGATGGGAATTTGGAAGGCGCTGCATGTTTCTCCCAACGAGGCGCTGACATGAATTCAGTTGAGCACAATGACACCGCCATCGTCGCTACGAACCTTACCAAGCGATACGGAAGCGGGAACACCGAAGTCATCGCGATGCGCGAAGCTTCCATGACAGTGAACGCTGGCGAAGTGGTGGCCTTGCTGGGTCCGAGTGGTTCGGGCAAGTCGACGTTCCTGACAGCCATCGGGCTTATCAATCCACCGACATCCGGAACGATCACGATTCGCGGGCAAATGGTTCTCGATGGCGAGAACGCCCAAGTCAACCTGCGAGCCTATCGTCGTCAACACATCGGCTATGTCTTTCAGAAGTCCAATTTGATTCCGTTTCTTTCGGCGATTGAGAACGTCCAGATTGCGATGCAGCTCAACGGCGAGAGCAAACGCGAATCCCATCGCCGTGCCATGGAACTGATGGACTATCTGGGCGTGGCCGACCGAGCAGCGAACTTGCCGTCGATGCTATCAGGTGGCCAACAACAACGTGTCGCCGTCGCTCGCGCATTGGCGAACCGCCCAAGCGTGATCCTTGCCGACGAACCAACCGCAGCCCTGGATGGACATCGTGGCCGGCAAGTCATGGAACTGTTCGCCAAGGTGGCCCATGAACAAGGCTCCGCCGTGATTGTCGTCACCCACGACCACCGCTCACTTGATGTCTTCGATACGACCTACGAAATGGAAGACGGCGTGATCACTCAATCTCAACCACAACACCTGGCGAACTCGAAATGAAACTGTTCCCCATTGTCTGCCTCGCTCTTGCCTGGCTGTTGCCGACCTTGGAATCGTTCGCACAGGCAAATCAGCTGTCAATTCAGATGCAATGTTCGCGGGGACGTTATCGGGCAAGATCACATCGCCCCGGCACAGCAAACGGGCACGCTGAATCGCGTTTCGCAGTTCACGAACGTTGCCCGTCCATGAATGGGTCACAATGGCTTGGGGCGATTGGGGAGACAGGCGGACTTGGCGGTTAGCAAATTGATTGGCGAAATGCCTCGCCAGCGGAAGGATGTCTTCGCGGCGATCAGCGAGTGCCGGAACAATCAATTCAACCACGTTCAGTCGACAGTAGAGATCTTCGCGAAAACGCCTCTCCTGAATTTCGTCGACCAAGTTTCGATTCTTCGCAGCAATCAAACGCGTATCAGTATCGACCGTTCAATCAGCACTCACGGGTGTGATCTTCTTTGCATCCAACGCACGAAGCAATTTCGGCTGCATCTCCGGGGGCATCTCGCCGATCTCATCCAGAAACAAGCTTCCACCGCTAGCCGTCCGAAACAGCCCCTTGCGGTTTTCCGACGCTTCCCTGAACGCTCCTTTCACGTGCCCGAAAAGCTCACTTTCAATCAAGGTTCCCGACAAGCCCACGCAGTTGGCGGTCACGATCGGATGAGATGCACTGGAACTCCAGTAGTGAACCAACTGAGCGATCAACTCTTTGCCAGCACCGCTTGGAACTTGGATCAAAATCGGAGATCCCGAAGGAGCAACGACCGGGACCGTTTCAACCAACTGACGCATCATCCGGCTTTGGAAAATGAACCCCGCGGGCAGATTGGGCAACGCGATTCTGCTTGGTGGGTCGTTTGACGTTGGGATAGCCAACGCGTCGTAAACAGCGACTTTCAGCACTTCGAGATCGATCGGCTTGGAAAGGTAGTCGTCCGGACCACTTTTGAAGGCCGCGACGGCTTGTCGAACGTCTGCGTAAGCGGTGATCAGGACCACTGGAACCGTTGGCAAGATCTCTCGTATTCTCTGCAGTGCATCAATACCACTGATTCCAGGCAAACGCACGTCCAGCAAAATCATATCGGGCGGGTGTTGCCCGAGCGTTTCGAGACTCGCCTCGGCGGACTCGGATTCTATGATCGTGAATCCAAAGCACTGGACGAATCCACCAACCCGTTTTCGCTGGGAAGGTTCATCATCCACGACCATCAATGCAGGCGGGGCGGAACCGGGTTTGGTTGCGGAGCTTTTTTTCATGGGTGTTTCAAGCGTTTCGTTGGCATCAATGCAACCGATGGATTCTTGGCGAATCACGCGTTTCGGATCCCGTCGATCCCGAAGACGCTGCCACCTTTGTGGTCAGGCTCGGATCCCGCGTCCCAATCATGAGCAACCGCAATGCGACGGACAATGGAAAGCCCCAAGCCGGTCCCGCCTGGACGACGCGTAACGTAGGGCTCAAAGTGTGTGTCAACAATTTCATTGGAAGCACCAAGATCTTGGTCGGCAACCTCCAATCGAAATGCGCCATGTCGCGACGGGTGTCGTCTCGCCAGGGCGCGAGTTTACGCGGCCAATTGATGGTTCGTGGTAGCTTTGGGTGCGTAAGGTCGTATCGACGCCTCATTAGCCTTCAAGACCGCGCCATAGGTTGACTCCCACGTTC
>NZ_SJPW01000010.1:80618-80866 GCF_007860125.1 Rubripirellula tenax | reverse complement strand
GGTTGCCAAGGCCGAATCCCCTGCACGACCCACGCGGAAGGGATAACCATCCCGTGCACCGGAGCCGGGCTTGCGCGGTTTCACGAATGGACAATCAACTTTCCCGGCCCGGTGACGGGTGACGTTCGCCGACAAAGACAAGCTGCGTATCATGTCGCTACATCCAACATCGTATTGCGGCGTCACGATGACCGCCGACACCTACGATGACGACGTCGCGTTACGGGCATACGTCTTGCGTCACTTCC
>NZ_SJPW01000010.1:37271-80518 GCF_007860125.1 Rubripirellula tenax | reverse complement strand
GTTTCCGCTGCCCAGCACCCGTTCGTAAAAGCCGATAACCATGACATGCACCGGAGTGGCGGTGGTTACGTTTGCTCGAAATCACGATGTTCGCCGCCACCCGGTGATGTCGAACGTTATCCGACTGACAGCTTCCCTCCTCCAGATTTTTTCTCGAAATGAAAAACCCACTACTGATACTTGCGTCCATCATGTTTTGCATGAGCCCAGTGACTGGAGATGAGGTTTCGGCGACAAAACGATCGGACTCACATCCAGCCGGCAAATGGTACGGAGCGTACGTCTCTGTAACGGAGGCATCCGACCTGTACTCCGCAATTTTGCGTGTCGATGATCGGGTCGCAGATTCGTCAATCTTCAAACTAAAGTTTGTCTCAAAATTCCCACCAGCAAAGAATCGGGTCGGACAAGATGCAGTTATTGGTGGTGTCCTGATTGAAGGCAACAAAATCTATATTCCAATAGCGAATGCAAGACGAGAACCTGATGGTATCACGCTTTCCGGCCTAATTCAGCGCTACACTCGCGTCAAAATTAACGGCCACACGGCTCTTCTCTCCGACGAAGCGATGGAAAGTTTCGCCGCCGGCAAGCGTCTTGATGGTTACGGTGTGTTGATTCAACGCAATGAACATGTCAATATTGCGAGGATGTTTGATTCGCACCCCCCAGATCATCCCTCCATTAGCCTTCTCTATGATGGTCGATGATGAAACTGGCGGTACGCCTCGCATCGCATAATCGCGGATAACCATCGCATGCACCGGAGCCGGGCTTGCGACCGTTTTCAAATGAAACATCAACCGTCCCGGCCCGGTGATGCGTACCGTTCGCCGAACAAACTTCCACACTAGAATCAATGGCAATCTCAAAGAAGCGTCAACAAGAAATCATCGACCTTGCCACTCCTGGTGTGCCGCCTGGGACACCCGAAGAGTTGTGGAACGATGATGCTGCATTGACACCGTTGATACGTGCCGCCGACCGAAAGAGAAACTCTTGGCTTGCCTCACAAACTAACCCCAAAGAACTTCACCTTTTTGCACAGAATTGGCATTGGGATGGTGGTGGTGGCAAACCCCTGCAGAAATTGATTGCTAATTCGCATTGCGACGCCGGAACCATGCTTCACATTTTCTGGTATGGCTGTGCTGAAGACTACTATTTCCAATACAACACGGTGAAGGAAATTGACTGGGAACACGACCGCGAAATATTTCGTCTGCTGCGACAAATCGAAAGAAAGATCGTCAGTGCTGACTACGCGACCGCCAACATTTATTTCGACCCTACGCCGTTTGTCTCCATGCGTGACGGGCGTGATGAATTCGCGCGACAAATTCCCGAATTGATGTATCGCCCGATTGGACGAAAGCCACGCAAAAAGTAGGTTGCGGCGAACCATGCGATGCAACGGAGCCGGGCTTGCACGGTTTTGCAAATGGAAAGTCAGCTCTCCCGGCCCGCTGATCGCGGACGTTATCCGACTGAAATCCGAACCAACTTCCCTCTTTGAAAGCCGTCAAATGTCGACTGACAATCAAAACCCGTATGAATCAACATCTGAGACCGCAACGTCGAAAAACACGAAGCCCGTCAAGGATAAGCCTGTCCCACTAGCAAAGAAATACGAACGTCAAATGTCCATCGCGATCATGGTCGTGGGTGGATTCTTCATGCTTTTTTCTCTGCAATACATTGGCTCGAATGGTGCAGAACTGCTCTACACCGGGGGCGGCGGCCTGGTGTTCTTTCTGTACGGACTTGCCGTATTTGCTTGGAACGCTCACAAAGCAAAAGCTACTGCGACGTCCACCGATAGCTAGTCAATTCCACGATCGAACTCGGCGGATAACCATGCCGTGCACCGGAGCGGCGTCAGCGCGTTTTCTGATGGTTAGTTTTACTCTCGCCGCCCGGTGACGGCTGCCGTTATCCGGCTGAAATGACTCGAATGACAACCCTGCACCGAAGTGCTTCGCAATGAGGCTGATCGCTTCTGGTTTTACGCTAATCGCAATTCCAATTTGGTTCTTTGCCTTGATCGCCATCATCTCATCACAAACCGATGACGTGAACAACGCTGCGATCCAAGCCTACTTTGTGATTGCGATGTTGTTGGCGTTTCCCACTGCGCTGATTGCCGGTTTTGTTGCCGGGCCATTCGCGACTTGGCTATGCGAACCACGCCCATGGTTCTCCGTCATCTTATCGCTATCCCTCCTTGGATTTGCCTGCTCACTCGAATTTATCGCTCGCTGGTTCTTTTCCCTGCTTCCGCAATCTGCTGGGTGGATGCTCCTTCCGTACACCACGTTTGCTATCGTTGGGCCACCGCTATTTCTTGGATCGACGGTTTTCGCGATCCTTAAGTGCCGGAACCCAATTCCCGTCTCAATTAGCGGATAACCATGGGATGCACCGGAGTGGGGCTAGCGGCTTTTTCCTGATGGTTACCTTTTCCGTCCCCACCCGGTGATCCCGACCGTTATCCGAACTGAGAACCGCGACTTCTTCGATCAATGCTAACTACCGTCAGTGAATGGACCGAGTTTTTCGGTCGTTACCGTAAGCGTTCTTCTGAGTTGCTAGAACGCGAAGAGATTGAAGTGTTCGACAGCACTTGGTTGGCGATTCGCCCAGCTTCAGAGGCTGCTGTCGATGCAACCCAAGACCGTCTTGGTGTTCACTTCCCGCCTGACCTCTTTTCGTTCTATCTGACTTGCAACGGATGGCCTGCGGATAGCTGGTACAATCCGGCTATCAACTGCCTCGCCGACTTGGACTGGCTCGAGAAACAAAATCCCGGTTTACACAAACTCGTTTCTGATGCGGCTACTGCCCAATGGCCAGGCCGGCAGGATGATGATCCCGATTTAGTGGCGTACCGGCTTGAGCAGGGTACTCAGGTGATGCGGACGATCGCGATCACGTTTGACCACGATGACCAACCCACTGTATTGCTTGACCCGGAAAGTGATTGGCGACTGGGGTCGTGGCTCCACTCGCACCCAGCAATGCTCTGGACTGATGGCGGATTCTCGGAATACATGATTGACCGATACGAAAATCTAATTCTACTTGACACTTGATTCACCAAATTAAGGATAACCATGGGATGCACCGGAGTGGGACTTGCGGCCGTTTCCTGATGGTTACCTTTTCCCTTCCCACCCGGTGATCCCGGTCGTTATCCCACTGGGCGCGTGAAGTTGCGCGGTCTTCATGCTCGGTCAAGGGTGCGCGTGATCTCATGTCCGAAACTGGTGCGCTGCCCCTGCGTTCGATGATTGGTGCGCTCGACCCAATGCTCGATGATTGGTGCGCTCCCTCAATGCTCGTTGATTGTTGCGCTCGACTCACCCGGAACTTGGGTCCCCGAAACTTGCTTGACTGGCCTCACTTTGATACGATCATACATGACCGATCGTCACCCAAGTGGACGAAGTACGCGCTGGCGGCGTCCCGCCGTTGTTTTCCCCTCGCGGGGTTCATGCTGGCGACGTTCCGTCGTTGCTTTCCGCTCGCGCGGCCCATGCTCGATGGCGGTCCACGTCGTAACACATAATCGGGGATAACCATGCGATGCACCGGAGCCGGGCTTGCGAGCGGGTTTGTCTGCTTGCAAGACAACACTCCCGGCCCGGTGATCGCGGACGTTATCCGACTGAAGAAATGCGATCCCCGAAACCACGTTCCGCATTCACGCTAAACGAGCTTCTTGCATTTCTCGCTTGGGTCACGATCTTCATGGTCGTCGTTGGCCGATACGGGGCGATGGGCTTCCTTTGGTTCGCTGCTTTCAACATTGTCTTCTTCATCTGCGTTCACTATCTCTATCGCTATTCCATCGAAAACATTGCTGAACTCGACCAAATCGTGTGCCGGGAATGCGGCGAGAACGGCCTGTCCTTCACTGGACGCAAGGATGGTGATTTCTGGGTGTGTCAATGCGGCGCTCGCTACACCCTGCGTGGGCCGACGCTATACTGGGTGCGATCCGAGACTGATCGACTTCCGGTTTCTCGATGGGCTTGGTTCGGCAATGGCCGCTGGATCGACCTGGATTCACAAGACGGCGGATAACCAAGACATGCACCGGAGTGGCGGTGGTTGCCGTTTTTGTCTGCTTGCAAGCGTTTCGCCGCCACCCGGTGATGTTAACCGTTATCCGACTGAAATCGACGCCATGATTCGCCCTGCTTCCGAAGGTGACGTCCACCGCATCGCCGAATCGCTCGTTCGTTTGCAGAACATTCACGCCGACGCGTACCCTTCCATCTATCGCCGCTTCAACCACGCTGATGCTGTTACGCACCTCCAGACATCGCTCTCAAATCCAGACATAACAATCCGCGTTGCTTGCGACGACACTGAAGTTATCGGACACTACATACTCGCAACTGAATCTACCCCGGAAACTATGTTCAAGCATTCTCAACGCTTTGGGCATCTCCACCAAATCGAGGTTGATCCACGGTTTCGCAGGCGTGGTACTGCGAAAATCTTGCTTAACGACGTGATCTCAATTTCTGGTAAACTGGGACTACATCGCGTGATTCTCGATGTTTGGGCGTTCAACACTGCCGCTCGCGGTCTCTTTGATTCGGTTGGATTCACCTTGTTCGGATCGAAACTTGTTTACGATGTCAAGCTTTTGCAAAACGGCGGATAACCAAGACATGCACCGGAGTGGCGGTGGTTGCATCTTTCGTCTGCTTGCACGTCTTTCGCCGCCACCCGGTGATGTCAACCGTTCGCCAGAATATATTCACAAACCTAGATTTGAAATGGAGACTTCAATGAACCGGACAGCCATATTCACCCTATTGACGATGCTTATTGGTGTTCCGTCGATCTTGGTCGCGGACGAACCAGAGCAAAGCAAAGTCGAGACACCAGCGTTCGACGTAACACCACTTTCGCGCAACACTCCGTTTGTTACGGCAGCTCACGTTTCAGTTGCGGTGTCCGATATGTCTTTGCCGACATTCGTAGCTGGAGTCGAGTTACTATTGGAACGCGACAAAGAACTAGCACGAGAACTCGTCGCTGCAGTCGATCGTGAGAATCGCCCCCATCAGACTGCGGGTATACCACATGCTGGACCACGAATTCTCCTGACTTTGGAATCAAACATGTCGATCACCGACTTTGAGCAGGTAATTCAGTTTGCTCTTGCCGACGATGCCCGACTTGCGCACGCGCTGATTGGCGCACAATCTGGCAAAAAGTAGGTTGGCGAACCATCGGTTGCAACGGAGCGGCGGTGGTCGCCGTTCTTGCAATGGCCAATTCGTTCGCCGCCGCCCGCTGAACCGTACCGTTATCGCACTGAACTGGAACACACGATTGTTTTGAACGAACGTTTGCTTCGGTCACGCGGATTTGTTTTTTGCTGCGAACCGTAACTTAACTGCTCGCCGCTTGATTGACTGGAATGCAATTCCTCCGACACAATTGATTCACTTTGGTCACGTTGATCGTCGCGAAAACAACATTTCGTCCTCGGGGCAATCTGTCACCGACGTGTCCGAAGGCTGCACGAACAAATGATCTGGCCGCACAAAAACAACCGTCACTGCAACCCAATCCGTCGCCAACACAACACATACATTTGCGCCGCGATCGTGTGATTACGCGAGCCAAGACGGTACGACATCGGTTCGGCGATTCGCTTGATGCGCGGTCAGCAGCGCGGTAAGATGCGCTCATCGGTGACCGCACGTTGGAGGTCACGTTTTCGCCGCTGCAAATTTGGCGATAACCACGCCATGCACACGGAGCACGGCTTGCGAGGTTTTACAAATGGATGCCAAACTCTCCGTGCCCGGTGATGGCAACCGTTACCCCACTGAATTTTGTGTCGATACTCAATGCCTGACGTCACCATTACTTTGACGGACGACGAAGCACTGGTGCTGTTCGAGTTTCTTGCGCGATTTACTGACACTGACTTGCTTGGGACGGAAGACCAAGCCGAACAACGGGCGCTTTGGAACCTGCATTGCTTGCTTGAACGGCAGATCGTTGCGTCGTTCGCGCCGAACTACCGCGAACTTCTCGTGGCCGCACGGGATGCCCTCCGCGATGATGGCGGGACCGATGCGCAAACGGAGTCATCTCGCGGCCGACTTGCATTTTGGCTTGATCCCGCAGACGTTGCCTTCATTGTCGATCAATGGCGAAAAATGCCTAATGATCTGGCTGACGATGACCGGAAACGCTGGGCAGACATTGCGTTTCGCGGCATGTCCGCATTGAAGAAGGCGGGAATCAACTATACTGCAAAACCCACGACGACCTGCTACCACGAGGTCCAACGACCCGACGATTCGGATGGTTCGGTCACTCTAACGTCATGGTCATCGTAGGGGTAACCATGTCGTGAACCGGAGCGACCGACGGCGCGTTTACAAATGGAAAGTCAATCGCGGTCGCCCGGTTACGACCGCCGTTATCCGACTGGGAACTCAACGATCCATGACATACCTCAACACACTATCCCTGTTTCTGTCGCTTGTCGTCCTCGGTTCCGGGCTCCCGGCTGAAGCAGGCGAAGACGCCGAGCACACGCGAACGATCGACGTCCCGGCCACGTATCCCGGTAACTGGCTCCAACCACAACCGCCAGTACCTAATCTGACTTCGGCGTTTTCGATATCTCACGACAAAGAAGATGGCACGATTGCGATCAAAAACGCTACACCGTCCATCTCGACAGCTGGTGATCTACACCGCCCCGAAAGCGTGACTGCGTTTGCTGATCTCGGAGATCGGTCGATTCTGCTTGCTTTTCCGCCAGACTCGAAACTCTACAAGACCTTTTCGAGAAACGCTGTGATGACTCACGGCGATGCGAGGCTGCCTCGTTTCGATGTCGTTGGTAACCTCCGGTACGCAGCACCGATTGTGAATGGCAAACCACAGTGGTTGAACCCCGTACCGGTGCTTGATGTGAAGACGGTTCGCTTCTTTCTTGTGTCCCCGGGCACGCCCTGAAACTTGTACAGAACGGATCTCCAGGAACACCACCCACTTCCCACCCGTGAGCGGGGCAAATTGCGTTAAGATGGGAAGCTTGCGGCAGCGGGCGAATGTTCCTCCACTGCCACCCCGAAGCGCAGCGTTGTAAGTCTGATAACCATCCGATGCACCCGAGTCGCCGAATCGGGCGTTTTGACAATGGAAGATCTCTCGCGGCGACCGGGTGATCGGTAACGTTCGTCGGAACAAGGATCTCGAATGAATCCACGCCGTGAAACTGTTGCAACAAAGCTCGCCGCAGCGGTTTCGCGACTAGACACCGTTCTGAGTCCATGGGGCTTTTCATTCGTTGCTGACGAAATTCAATCTTCTCATTGTGGCCCGTTCGCATCCGGCCACTACGATCGCGACACTACGCGAATTGGCATTTCCTGCCGGGACGCCATCGACAATCTCTATTACGAACATACATTTGTCACGCGCAATGCATGCAGCACCGAATCAGAACGATTCACGATCGCACACGCAACTTTGATGGATGCTCTTGGGCATTCCGACGAATGCCGTTTGATCACGACTGACGATATTCCTGATGCAATTGTCGCCCGCGATGGCGGTGATCGCGTCGATGCCTTGATCCATGACCTAAATGTGTTCGCGTCGCGTGTCCTTAGCGAACCCTGTGATGACTTTTACACGATCGTTCGACGTGGGCACCGTTCGTACTCCGTTGCTTAACTCGTTGAGGTGCTCGTTGTATACTTGTGCAATACGGTCTGAAGATGGTTACAGACTTGGCACCACAAAGTTTCGACGAACCATCCGATGCAACCGAGCGGCGAAGTCGGGCGTTTTGAAGTGGATGATCAACCGTCGCCGCCGGCTGATCGGTAACGTTCGCCCACCAAAGCACTCCTTGGCCACTGATGATCAAACATGAGCGTTCCATTCGTGGCCTATGTAACCCTGAGTGATGACAAACCGCTCAATCCGGATTCATTCCCGGGAAGCCTTGCATTTACACGCAATCTTCACTTGGACTTTGACTCACCAGTGACGTTCTTCGTCGGTGAAAACGGCTCCGGCAAATCGACCTTGCTCGAAGCGATGGCAGTTCTTGCGCGACTGCCAATTTCTGGTGGCGGACTAAACGAGTCGGGTTCCAATCATGCCTTTGCGGAACGAAGCGTGCTTGCTGAATCGCTACGACTTGCGTTTATCAAACAGCCGAAGGACCGGTATTTCTTTCGGGCGGAAACCCAGGCGCATTTTGCGTCACTACTTGAGCAACGCAGAAATGACCCGGATTTTGGTGGCGACCCTTACATGCGTTATGGCGGGCGATCCCTGCATGAGATGTCACATGGCGAAGCGTTCCTCTCGATCATGCAAAATCGATTTGAACATGGCCTATTCCTCATGGACGAGCCTGAGTCTGCCCTTTCACCGCAACGACAACTTGCACTGCTCGCTTTGATGCATAAACTCGTTCGCTCCGGACGCTCTCAATTCTTCATCGCAACTCATTCGCCAATCCTGCTAACATTCCCGGGTGCTACAATAATCTCTTTCGACGTTGGAAAGCTCGAACGAATTGCGATCGAAGACACAACGCACTTTCAAATCACACGAGATTTACTAAACAATCCAGAGATGTATTGGCGTCATCTAGCCAAACCTGATCCTGAGGAATTACAGGGCGGCGAACCAAGCGATGAACCGAAGTCGCGGAGCCGTCGTTTTTGACAATGGAAAATCAATCGCCGCGACTCGGTTATCGCGGTCGTTCTGCTATGAAATGAAAGCGTATATCCTCCTTTCAACGATTGCCTTAACGCTTTCTGTCAACGCATGCGCCGAGGCGCCCGCCCGCATGCGCTACGAGGTGGCGATCCAGGCGGCCGATCTTGTTCTAACGGACATTGGAGGCGTCAAGTCGCAATCGATCTGTCTCTCAACACGCAGTCGGCTCGCCGATGTCTCGCCGACTGACATCAAAATCATCCTGCAAACCAAGGCAGGCGACATACCGATACCACTCGATGCTGATGGGAAATTTACGCTTCCCGTAATCGATGCACTCCGAAAAGAGAATCCTTGGATCACGGCGAACCAACCCCAGGGATCGCTCATAATGAAGGCATCCGTCAATCTTCAAATGCGTGTTTCGTCGGGATTTCACAATGGGTCCTGGCGCGTCCGTTACTCATCGCTGTTCCCCTTGCATACGGTGCTGAAGCGGGTCGATGCGGTTACCGACGCAATCTCAAAGGATCATGAAGTAAAGAGCAATTTCCCAGTGCCGAAAGGCGTTGTACTGTCTTGCGCTGACGAATTGGCTCACGCAAGAATGGTCATCGGTGACGACGAGCGAGAAATCCCTTCGCGCACGAAGGGCGACTTTCTCGTCCCATTCAACGCTGATTTAATGGCTCTCGATGTGTGGATTGCCGTTCAACCGGCACGCGGCTGGACTGTGACACCCGCGTTTGAGCCCGTGAACACAAACGCTGAGAAAGCAGAACAATGACATGCACGGGAGGACGGCTTGCGGCGTTTTTCGCAATGGATAGTTCACTCTCCGTCCCCCGTGATGTCTGCCGTTATCCGACCCGGCGGCTCCATTCCGTTGCGTGACACAATGCAATTCCTTCTTTCATCACTACTCTGGTTGACTGCCTTCGCGGCAATTGTATTCGCGGTCGCCCAGTTGGCTGTCCGTCGATTTCCTGACGCCGTTTTGGTTGTCGCGATCATTTCGCTTCCGCTTGCTCTGATCGGTATTGCACTACTGGTCTTCTCGGTTTTCATGGGATTCTCGATTTGGGTGACGCCCGGCACTGACTTTCATCGCGGCGAGAACTTGCGCAACTGCGGTCGAATGCTGGTCGGGGGTGTTGCGGCGGTCCTGCCCTTCACATATTTCCTGGCGTCGTTCATACTCGGCGCATCGCTATAGTGTGTGCGCAATTGTTGGTGGCGACGTTCCGTCGTTGTTTTCCGCTCGCGCGGCCCATGCTCGTCAACCGCCCGCCTCGCATCCCATACTCGCGGATAACCATCGGATCCACCGGAGCGGGGCTTGCGGCCGTTTTTCAAATGGAACATGCAAACGTCCCCGCCCGGTGATCCGTAACGTTACCCGAACTAGGTGGTCGGTCCACCTGCCGTAATCATGAACACCGCCACCGAACGTAATCCGTATCGGCCTCCTGTCGCCGAAAACGCCGTGCTACGTCCGCGAGCTACCATTCGGGCTACGACATGGATCGGACTAGCCATCGGCTCTGTTGTCCTATTCCTCTCTGCGTTTCTCGGTGGACGCATTCCCTACCTTTACGTTCGCTATCCGGGTTTGGTCGATCCACCCTCCCGACCCGTAGACTATTGGCCGGGACTGGAAGTCGAGCTTTCAAGCTATGTTCTGATCGTGCTGGTTCCCTTCGGATCGGCCGTATTCATCTGTTCGGTCCTGTCCTACCGACGGCAACGGTCGACGCTTCATACCCATCCAGAACGCGGATCTCCAGGAACACCACCCACTTCCCACCCGTGAGCGGGGCAAATTGCGTTAAGATGGGAAGCTTGCGGCAGCGGGCGAATGTTCCTCCACTGCCACCCCGAAGCGCAGCGTTGTAAGTCTGATAACCATGCCATGCACCGGAGTCGGGCTTGCAGCCGTTTTCAAATGGAACATCAACCGTCCCGACCCGGTGATGTCGGACGTTACCCGACTGAAATCAAGACAATGGAATCACGCCCGCTAAACGAAACCGAGATCGCGGGATTTGATTCCGAACGCAAATGGCTTGACGACTTCCTTAGCCACTTCGGTCCTGAGCACACACTCCGACGCACGCCGAACGATATACCTACGCTTCAATCGCTTCTGGATGCTAAGCCGTTTTCGACAGGTGATGAAGCATCGCTCGAAGTTCTGGGTTCGGCACTGGGCGACGTTGTTGCTGCAACACTCGGGTTTGATTGGGTGGTCGCCACTGACGAACACGGCTCAGATTTCGCCATCAAACATCCTTCCAAGATGGTTCTAGCCTTTCCCCGCGATATGATTGTAAAACGCGTAGAATCGGGCGCTATACTGAACCTAACGGAACTGTATCTTGGCGTTGTCGCCGCACTCGAAGAACAAGTTGCCGCTGATGGTGTAGTTCGAGACTGAAAACGGCGGGTAACCATCCCGTGCACCGGAGCCGGGCTTGCGCGGTTTCACAAATGGACGATCAACTTTCCCGGCCCGGTGACGGGTACCGTTATCCGACTGGGCGCGTAGAGATGCGCGGACTCAGTGCTCGATGCTTGGTGCGCCCGATTCTATGCCCGTCATTGGTGCGCTGCTCCGATGCCCAATTTTTGGTGCGCTCAAATCACGCCGGACATCCACACGCCCAAACTTGCTTGACCGACTCCACTTTGATACGATCACGCTTCGACGACTGTCACCGTCGTGGACGAAGTCCAGGCTGGCGGCGTCCCGCCGTTGTTTTCCCCTCGCGGAGGTCATGCTGGCGACGTCCCGTCGTTGTTTTCCGCTAGCGCGGTTGTTGCCCGTTGGCGGTCCGCCTCGTAAACATAATCGCGGATAACCAACGCATGCACCGGAGCGGGGCTTGCGGCCGTTTTCAAATGGAACACTTTACACTCCCCGCCCGGTGATGCGGGGCGTTATCCGACTTAATGCATCGCCCTCACGCCAAGCGTCCAACAATCACTCCCGATGTTCATATATCCGATGTGGGACAACGAATGCCAACGTCTTGGCAAACGCAAATGCACTCCGCTTGGTGCGTGGCTCCACTCGATCGCTGAATTGATCGGCTTCCTTTGCTTGCTATCACTGCCCTGCATTTTGCTCTACCTCGCATTTCGTGGCGTTGCTGGCACGTTCCACTACGGACTTTGGCTGGTTCTCGCTGCCCCGTTCGCTATCACCCTGCTCGGCGATGCGATGTTTGCATTCTCTTGGCATCTTGCTCGGCGTCGTGGGTTTGAATACGACTCTGATCTTCGCGAGGCAAGATGGAACGAGAACGGAGATCGTATCGTCTATCGGTGCTCGTCCGGCAACAATCGCGATTCCACACGACCCGATCATGGCGGATAACCAGCCGATGCACCGGAGTCGGGCTTGCGGCCGTTTTCAAATGGAACATCAACTCTCCCGACCCGGTGATCGGTAACGTTCCCCGACTGAGATCCTCATGAGCGATGATGTTACCGAATATCGCTACAAGACACTTGGTGCTCACGGACATGTCGAGCTCTCGGAACGCGATGTGACATGTGACACCACGTCTTATTTGGGACGGTGGAAAACGACCACGCCATACTCCGCTATCGAACCTCACCCAATTTCACTTTGGCAAACACCTCCGATCACGATCTACTGTGGTGTCGGTTTGGGCTTTCTGGCAGTAGTTCTTGGATTCGTAGCGTTTGGCGAACTGAGATCAAACGCATGGTCGCCCACATCGGCTTTCGCCTTCTATGCCGTATTTTCTGTGACGACTTTCGTGTTGCTAATTCGCGTGGTGCGAAATTGGTCCGCAGAGTGGATCATGTTTCCGACCGCAATCGATGGCCATCGTATTGCATATATCAAGACTCGGCGTGATAAAGAAGCATTCGACGCCTTTACCGTCAATCTGAAATCTCGCATCTGCAACGCGCCGAGTCGCCAGGATAGCGGGGAACCATCGGATGCACGTGAGTCGCCGAGCTGAGTTTATTGAAGTGGAACGTCGTTCGCGGCGACCACGTGATCCGTAACGTTATCCGACTGAACGTGACGATGGGTTTGCTTCCGCCTCGTAAGTCTACACTGCAAACATGAAATCTAAGAGCAATTTAATGGCACGCACTAGACTGGTACTGATCGCGACTGTTACTTCCGCCATGCTGCTCGTTACATCCGCTCCCGCTTCCGCAATAGTGGTTCAGCTTCAGTCGGCTTCACAGGTTCCTTTTACAAACGACTATCCCAAGTACGCCCGCGAGCAGGTTCGTGCCGCTTTCCAGACCGAGAACTGCGGATTCATCGACGGAACCACGAATATGAGCTCGGCTACTGTACGCTTTGCCGGCAACACAGCGGCGCTGAATATGCAACTGCTAAGCCTATCGACTTGCCCCACCGCGACCCTCTCTGTTGCTTTTGAAGAAATGGAGCACAGCTGCGACTGGCGGATCGTCTATTCCGTGAAACTTGCCAAGTTCTTGGTGACCGTTAACCTGGGCTCGAAGCGGATCGAACTGGAGCATCTCAAGATTCCGCCTTCCACTGGACCTCCCCTAAAGCGATGATCCAATCGAAACCGGATAACCAAGACATGCACCGGAGTGGCGGTGGTTACATTTTACGTTTGCTTGCACGTCGTTCGCCGCCACCCGGTGATGTCAACCGTTATCGCAACAACCAGAGCGTCGCATGGCTTGGAAGATTGTTCATATAGTCGCGTCTGAATGGACCGATGCCGTAACTGCCATCGCAATACTCCTTCTGGTCGCGTACTCAGTCATTCATGACTGGACTGAGATCCCAGTTGAAAACCTGCGTGTAAATATTGCGGTTGCCATTCTCGGATTGTGGATGCTGCTATCCGCAATGATCCGACTCAAGAATCGTGGATGGCGTGCCTGACGCATTTCCTGATGGTATGCTCCAGGTACTGGTGTTGACGAATTTCACCTTTTACCAGTTTAGGCGCGCGGCCGATGCTTTGACGATTTACTGTTCGGTCAACAACGCTGTAGGGTATGCTGGATTCATACCATCGGCGATAACCATGCCGTGCACACGGAGGACGGCGTCGCGCGTTTACGAATGGAAAATCAACTCGCCGTCCCCGGTGACGGCTACCGTTCGTTGAACTGCGCGATCAAACTTGTGATGTTTTGAACGCGGAGCTTCGTTGGTGTTAAGAGATCGATCAACACGTCAGGTTTTCCTCCGCTTGTTTTGATGGATCGATTGTCTCGCTGTCGCCTACGGTTGCCGGGTGCAGGCGTGAGCTTGACCACAACACGCCCAGTGGTAACGTTTCCTGTTGCCCAGCGGGTGCTGGCGGACTGGTGAAACCGACCGGATTTGCTGCGGGCCGAAGACTTCGCTAAACTTTCAGGAACGACGAGGGCGATGGTCGCCCTAACCCACTCCAAATGCCAACGAACCATGCAACGAACCATGCGTTGGACACGGAGCGACGCATACGGCCGTTACAAATGGTGACCACATTGGCGTCGCCCGGTCAACGCCGCCGTTATCCCGCTTGATCTACAATGGTCGCGATACTGAAAAGCTTTCTGTCAGCCGTTGCGGGAGCGTTCGCCCTTCTATGCTTTGGGATCTTGGTTCTGTGGGTCGTTACGAACAATCGCAACTTTGAGCTATTCAACAACGTTTCCGAATTCGAGCTCTACTGTGTCGAGAGTTGGAATGGCAAGCTACGGATGACCCACAGCACAAATTGCGGGAAAACTTACGAACTGAACCAGTGGACCTTTTGGTCAATTAACGACGATCGTATGCACTCAAACTACTCGCAGTACACACAAGAGTGGAATGCGAGTCTCTTTGGCGCTTCCTGGAACGATGATGCAGTTTCTCTCTACTTGCCTCATTTGTGCTGGGCTATGCTGGCAGCGACGGCTGCATACCTGATCAAGCCCAAGCCCAGGTTTCAATTCGCCTTTTCAGATTTGTTGATGCTAACCGCGTTGATCGCTATCATTGCCGTCGGGTTCACAGTTTAGAACCAAAGCGCGAACATGGGATAACAATGCCGTGCACGCGGAGGACGGCATCGGGCGTTTACAAATGGAAAATCAACTCGCCGTCCCCGGTGACGGCTAACGTTATCCGAATGTAGTTAAGCTATGAATCTGACGCTTGATGATCTGCTTGTTTCGCTCGATACTGACGGCGATTCTTCGCTGCTTGACGAGTGGGCTTGGATGGTCGGCGACGCAGCGACGCCAATGCTTGCAGCTGCGAACGGAAATATGTTCTTCATCGATGGCAACGCTGACAATCACATTCGTGTACTCGATGCTGCGTGTTCGACCGTTCGCGATGTATGTCTCTGCTGGGACGATTTTGAGTCGGTTATCACAATTCGAGACAACGCAATCGAATGGCTTACGCCGCAACTCGTGGGCGACCTAATCGAATCACTTGGACCACTTCCTAGCCGTCACTGCTTTGGTTTCAAACTACCGCCTTGCGTGGGCGGTTCTTTTGACTTGGACAATTTTGAACATACTTCATTGCCTCTGCACTTCGGTCTTCTCGGACAAATTGCGGGGCAGGTGCGCAAGTATCCGGACGGTACACCAATTCGCTCCTTCACTATTTCTGACGAGGACGACGGATAACAATGCCGTGCACGCGGAGCACGGCTTGCATGTTTTCACGAATGGAAAGTCGTCACTCCGTGCCCGGTGACGGCGGACGTTATCCCACTGAAATTGATCGTGAACTACTTAGCTGGACTATTTTCGATACTCGGGATTCTCGTTCACATACGAAACTTCCGGTTTCTCGGTGACCCCGTTCTAATCGACAGATACGAACGACTGCAAAATGGTAGCGAACTGCTGATGGACAAACTGCTGTTCCTCGCGGCACCATGGAATCCGTACATCTTTTACATTGCTTGCTTTGGATTCTGCTTTCTCGCGTGGAGAAACCGTCTCACCGTAGCAATGTTGCTCATGGTAATGCTGCTATCTGTACCGTATTTTTCGGCGCTTAACGAATTACACGCCAGCATTGCTCGAACCGCCTTATACGCTGGCGGATTTACAATCTTCTACCACATGACTAGGTTCACAAGACAGGCCAGCGGTAAGATCGACACGGCCACACCATAGTATGGGGGATAACCATCGGTTGCAACGGAGCGGCGGTGGTTAGCGTTTTTGTCTGCTTGCGAGTGCACTCCCGCCGCCCGCTGAACCGTACCGTTATCCGACTCAACGCGGGACCGTGTCGCGACCAAAGAGATTCTCGGTCTGCTAGCACTGACGACTAATCGCCGGTCCGTAGGCCGTCTTGGCCGTGTCGTGTTTCGCTACGTCGAACGGGCTGCGACGATTTGCTCGGGTCGCATTGCTTCCAGGTCATTCATGCTCGAACTCTGCTTCAGCGCTTTTCCGTCTGCTTGCACGCCCGGTCGCGACGTACCGAATGGCCGGCGATCCTTTTTTGGCCGCGCTGGTTGATTGATCGCCGACCATTCGGAACGTCGCGACCTCCAAGACGCTGCTCAGTGCGCGGTCGCTTGCGGCTGTTTCCCTTTTGGCTACCTTTTCACTGCTGCCACCCTCCGGAAACGAACGGAACGTCGCCATCATCATCTTTGTCCGCTTCTTTGCGGCATGATGATGGCGACGTACCGTTCGTTTCCTCGTTCCTTCGGCCACGTTGGGGTGTCCGATATTGCTCGGTCGCTCAGTTCTCGGCTATACTCGTACTAACGCTCCCACCCGTGTCCCCTTGGCCGGGGGCCACGGCGGATCTCCAGGAACACCAGCTACCGGCCCCGCGTCTGACGGGTGAATGATTCAGGTTTTTGAGCGGTGTTTGGCAGCTTGATTTGAGCCTTCGTGTCTCCGGTGCAACGGATTGATCCCTTTTTGTTCCTCCACTGCCACCCCGAAGCGCAGCGTTGTAAGTCTGATAACCATGACATGCACCGGAGTGGCGGTGGTCACGTTTTTTCGAAATCACGACTTTCGCCGCCACCCGGTGATGTCGAGCGTTATGCGGCTGGGTCAGCCTTCTCTGCTTTTGCGAATACGTTCTTTCTGAACTCATTGCACAATTCGGCCAGCACCTCTGGCTCCAGTTCGCGTAAATGAAACTTCGGCGATTCGACCATGCCTTCTTGCCGTTCGCGCGGTGGCATTTGGGCAATGACAAAATTCGGGATATTCATCGGTTGTAGCTTCAGTTTGACTTCCACGGTATCAACTCCAATCGCCGCATAACAAAGCCGTGAACACGGAGCGGCGAAGTCAGCCGCGTTCACATGGCTAATCTCTCGTCGCCGCCCGGTTACGGCAGACGTTATCGGACTGACGTCTCAGGTGTTTCACGCGTTCGCTCGCACTAGCGATTGCTGCAACGCCTGATTGGAAATTTGTCGTTCGGCATTCGCGTTAGCGAATTTGCGAGTCAAACGCATTGATCCTCCGTTTGCGATTTCCTCCCTCCAAGCCGCTCGCAATTCTTGAACGTGTTCGCTGTTTTCGTTTGCTGATCAAGCGACAACGCTTTTGATCCTTCGTTTACCGTCAACAAGCACTGTCGGATGACAATTGCCGTTTTACTGCCGACCCGGNCAACGCCCAATTGCTTGCCGCGTGAACCAAGTCCCGCTAAACTGTGGCGGCGTGGCAACCGCTGCCCGATGCTCGACCAATGCCCGTTCATAAATGCCGATAACAAACACATGCACCGGAGTGGCGGTGGTCACGTTTCTTTGGAATCACGTCAATCGCCGCCACCCGGTGATGTGAGACGTTAGTTGGACAAACACAAACATGCTACCGAAAGACAAACTCTTGTGTTGCTGTCCGCATTGCTCAAAACGCATGACAGCCCCGGTGTTAAGTGCGGGGAAGAACGCGAAATGCAAACAGTGTGGCAAGACGTTTTTGATTGAGCCAGTCAACTCGCAACTTGCTTCAACGGAATCCGTGCATGTTCCAAATACGCAGACTGCTATCGCACGCAGATTTGATCTAAATCACTTTCTTGGCGAGTTTGGCACGTATCCGTTGGCCAAGCTAATCGAAAGCTACGGTGCGATTGAAGGACGGTTGTTCGAATCCCTATTGGATGACGCGGTATCAATCCTCAAGAACGTCGACTTCCATCCTGTCGGCGAGTTGTTCAGACATGGGCAGGACGGTCGGCTATTTCAGGTAGCGAAGGACTACGTAACGCAAGAACGCTCTTTGGTGATCGCGATACGCGAAATTGACACCTCTGAAGACACGATCGTGACCACGCGCGACGTGAATCATATCGGACTGATCCGTTCGATTCGGGTGGTTGCTCCAAAGCAGATGATGCTCGTCGCGAACGAAATCGCGGAGGGCCTTGCCGGGCATTTGGATGCGGCTTACACGGCGTTGCAGGCCTGCTTCCTTGGCCATGCGGAAGAATTTCACAGCACCTCGTTGAGATTCATGAATCAAATCTTTGCGGCACATCTTTCCAAGTCCGGGTTCGATGCTCTGGCAAACGATTTTTGGTTCGTGGTTTTTGAGAAGGACGCTGGATACTACTCATTTGACGCCGACACACTTGAGAATGCGCTCCAGCACTATAGAAAGAATCAAGATGCAGTCATCAGCCCATTTGAATTCACGATCTGGATGGCAACACATCAGTTGCCGTTCGGTGAATCCCTATCTGCGGCAGCGCTTAACGAGGGAAAGACTCTACAGCAGTCGTTTGCGACCGCAAAATTTATTGAGTCCGCCCAACGATTCTGGCGCGCAAACAAACGACTAATCGGCAACGACTATGCTGTTTCGCCGGTAGCTCAGTCTGGGAATTACTCCGTAACAATGGCGTACGCAGCTGAATACCGCACTACATTCGAACCCGTAATCGAGATGGCGACACCTGCACTGGAACGTGCGTTTCAAGACAATATCAAGAACTGTTCGCTGTGGGTGAAGACAGTAAAGGGTTTTCGCTCAAGAGTGAGCAATTTGGCAGTGAGCGACCTAATTACCGACCTGATTGCAAAGTACGCTGCTGAAATGACTAAGGGGATGTAGTAAGTCCAACTAACAATGGCATGAACGCGGAGCCGCCGACAGCGCGTTTTCAAATGGAGCATCAACCGCGGCGGCCCGGTTATGCCAGACGTTATCCCGTCAAATGAATCATCCGGAATCGACAGGTGAATCCAGATCCAACCCTCAATGATCCGCTGAAAACCGTGCTCGCGTTTACTTCTGCGTATACGCGATGGGAGACGGATATGCATGCGACTCCAGACAGATTCACTAATGAAGATATTCAACAGCGTCGGCGACAGCTTCTACTCGACTTTTGCACACACAAGAAACGTGCATATGTTGATGGCGTAGCTGGCTACCAGAAGCCCCCCGTTTATGTCGACGTGAACGCCGACACCATCGCCGGGGTGGAACAAGCCACCCGTACTCGAACACATGTTGATACAGTGCAATTTGAATCCTGCGCGTATAGATTTGTGTTGATGAAGAAGGCCGACGGCTGGAGAATTGACAGCATCAAGCGACAATTTCCATCCATCGGAAAATGGGAGAACGCATTGATCGGTTCGTGACGCATCGTTGCAGACCGAACGGGATAACAAAACGATGCACACGAAGCCGGGCTTGCGCGTGTTTTTTTCTGCTTGCAGATCTATCGTCCCGGCTCGGTGATCGTAACCGTTATCTGAACGTGTCGCTCCAGGCGTTTTCTCCCGAACGCGAGCGTTGTCATAACGGTCGTCAACCGTCGTCGCCGCTCAGATCGTTTTATACGCTTCCACTGGCCGAACATTGGCTTGCTTCCAATGGCGTCGTCGTTCTATATTCGAGATCGCGCCCGTTCGCAGTAAGGTGACTTCGGCTCTATCTCGGTTGGCCGCGGATTTGCCCAGTGTGGGGTTCGGCCTGATGCGGGGAAAGTCCGCCTCGACGACATTAGCTATTCGGGAAGAGCCGTTTTGAACTTCTGGTCCGGCGTCGGGGTCTCCGATTTGCACTCTCAACGCTGCATCTCTAGAATGTCGGTTGATCCGAAGCTCTTCGGCCTCCCGGTTCCCAGCAGTCAGATAACCAAGCCATGCACCGGAGTGGCGGTCGTTTGTTTTCTCGAAGTCACGTCGTCCCCCGCCACCCGGTGATGGCAAGCGTTCGCCCAACAAGTCATAAATGAGCGAGACGCCACTGCAACCACTACGCATTCCGCCGGACTGGAGAGTCGGCTGGAATACCTTGTTCGAGCTCGATCCAACAGCTGAGAATGTGCGCCGTGGATTCTTCGGAGGTTCCTCGCTGTTTGGCGCGTCGAGCGTACACATGCGTCTCGCGGTGGATGTCGAATGGCGACCTGAAGATGATCCGGATGGACGGTACTGTTTGACCGTCTACTACGCGCCTTGGAAGCGGACGGAAAACGGTCGACGGCGTAAAAACGTGGCGCTCGACTTCAGCCATGCAAATGTTGTCTATGATATGGAGACACGATCACGACAAGAAATCGTAGAGCAGATCGAAGAGGTCCTACGTGGGCGAGATGAGTGGATCGAACACAATTAGTGGGCGAACCATCCGATGCACCGAAGGACCGGTGGTCAGTTTTCACGAATGGATGCCTTGCTCCCGGTCCTCGGTGATCGGTAACGTTATCGGATTCCCAGTGCGTCTTTCACCA
This sequence comes from Rubripirellula tenax, assembly GCF_007860125.1. Classification (NCBI taxonomy): domain Bacteria; kingdom Pseudomonadati; phylum Planctomycetota; class Planctomycetia; order Pirellulales; family Pirellulaceae; genus Rubripirellula; species Rubripirellula tenax. Next base: position 60,084 of record NZ_SJPW01000010.1, on the reverse strand, counting down.
CCATCTGCACACCATTCGCACCAGCGCGGTAGCCGCGACGATACGCTTCCAGGGCAATCGACTCGACCTGACATTTTGCCTTGTCTATCAACTGCGGCTGCACGTGAATCGGGCAACCCAAGCTAACGCCATTGACTGTAACATCAATCCACTGCGTACCGTCAGCTATAACGTCACCGCCAAAGCACTCAACTCTTGCAATCTCTCCAGGCATGACAATCTCCGATAACAAAGCGATGCAACGAAGCCGCCGACATCGCGTTAATTTTGTAGCAAGCTCTTATTCGGCGGCTCGCTGATCGCCAGCGTTCGCCGACTGACGAGCCCAACATTACTTTCCCAACGAGAAATCAAATGAAACTTAAGTCCAACATGTCCCGCCACCCGGACTCACCGACCGCTCGGAATCGAGACGCTGGGCAAGGGCGGTGGGCAATGTTGATGGTCGCGTTGATCGGTGTGGTGCTCGTTGTGCTCGGTCTGATTCAAGCCTTAGACACTGCGGGCGATTCATCAATTCTGTACCGAGGATGGTCCACCATCGTATTTGGGATCTCAATCGTGATCCTTTCGCTTTCGACCAGTCGGCTCGTTCCAAATCGCTAGCCGTCCATTGGAAACTCGCATACAGAACGTGTGTTCTAGGTGCAGCCGATACGCGTGGATTCACAGCGGCGGCGAACCATCGCATGCAACGGAGCGGCGGTGGAGACTTTTTGCAAATCGAAAATCAACTCCCGCCGCCCGCTGATGCGTGACGTTCGCCGACGGAATCACTTGCGCAAGACCTGATGTGATGCGGGCTGAAATTCACCACTTAGAATCTAACGACCATGTCGACTGGAATGCCTTCCTACAATACCAGTCACCTGACCCATACGATGACTTCGGATGGTTCCATTTGACGGTTGGTGCCACCGACGTTCTCGGCGGCAATGATTTTCAGGTTTGCGTCGCTACTCCACGTGCTGTTGGACGAATCAAACACGATAAATTTGTGCCTGGTATACTGGTAGACCAATATGATGCCGCAACGGTCGAGAAAGCGATTCGTGATCGTGTAGAATCGGTCTGCGGCCACAGCTGGGAAGAGCTTGTGGGTCAACTGCGTGTTTTCATGCAATGGGAATACGAAGGGATGGCTGGGTCGTAACGCCTCGCCAAGGGAAGCGGCGAACCAAGCGATGGACCGGAGTCGCCGATCCGGCCGTTTTGACAATGGATGATCGCTCACGGCGACCGCGGTCATCGCCAGCGTTCCCCGGCTGACAAGCATGAACCCTTACCATCCGCCTGACATTCAATCGCAGCCAACATCGGCGCAACGGCTTCATTGGTTTGCGTTCGCCTCGACTGCGACTATCGCGTTCGGAGTTGTATCGTGGATTAGCCATAGTCTCCGCGCCGATTCTCGCCCGTTTATCGCTACACCAACGCAGTTTGTTGCTTCCTATGTGCCTTACTTCGCATTCTCGGGAGCGGTTGGTGCAGTCAATTTGCTTTCGCCAATGCGAGGGTACTTTGTACGTTCACCCGTTTCTGTTCGCCTGATTGCTGGCATGATTTTGGGCTTGATGCCGATTCCGTTGAACCACATCATCGTAAATTATCTTTGGTATCTAAAACCGTTTGTTCCATTTAAGGTCGCCGAGATCGCGATTGTTGTTATCGTTCCCGTGATTATTTGTACGGCTATAGAGCGGTTGTTCCTCAGGTTTCGCAAGGCGGAATCCGTTACTTCCGCAATCAGTTAGCCTTAGTCCAAAACGGCGGGGAACCATCGCGTGAACCGGAGAACGCGAGTTGAGTTTGATGGCAGTTAGAAACTTTCCCGCGCGTTCCCGGTTACGCGTAACGTTCCGCTACAAAGGTGCCTTCGTTCAAATGCGTTTCCATGCCGTATCTGTAATATCAACGTTTATCGATACCCAGATACGCGCGATTCATTCCTCGTTCTTCCACGGCAAAGCGAGCCGAGGAGGGACCTTCCCAACTGCAGAAAACGCTCTGCTCGCGTTCGACGTCGAAACTCCACTTCGGTTGCACAAAAACATCCACAACATTGCTGATTTCTTCCTGCCCGAGCATCAGTTGGTCATCTCCGAACGAGTTGCCGAACATTTCAGAGAGCACCCATCGCTCTCACTAGACGCAGTGTCTTTCGCCGTGCTTTACGACTACCCGTACAGCATCGACGATGCGTCTTGTGGATTCGATGACTACGATTCTCAAATGAGCTTCATTGACAGGCAGGCAGACGTGCCAGACCTCCACAATCGCGTTGGTTCGTACTTTCACGTGAGAATGCCTCCTGTTTTCCGTGTTCGCGAGCTATTCCCTGATGCTCCGCTGGTCGATGTGACAATCAAGTACGGGCCAACACCGTTGCCGATCTCAGCAGATGTTTTTGCTGCCCACCCAATGTACTCGACCGGTTCTGCGACGATAATGTCCGACGACGTATTTCGCCGAGTGGAACCTTTCATTAACTGGACCTATTTCAAGCATCTTGAATTTGGGCAAACTGGGTAGTGAAGAGCGGAACCATGCGATGGACCGAAGTCGCGGGCGACGCGTATAAGAATGGAAACCACATTGCCGCGACTCGGTCATCGCGGTCGTTCCCCGACGGATGCGCGCCCTATTTCGATCGTTGCCGTGCCTTTGGTTGCAACCTCTTTCCTTGCACCATTGGACGCAGCCCGTATGCGACGCAACGAGTATTTGTTTGACCTCGCCGATTGGCTCACTGATCCACCGAACGGTGGTCCGATCCAAATGTGGGTTGTCGGTGCTGGGCTTTCCACGCTGATTTCGCTTTACGGCATTTCATGCTGCCTGACGCAACGTGCAACGACTCTAAACATCACAATGCGAGGATTTCAGCCAATCGGACGCGGGCTCTGGCTTGAAATCTCTGGCATACATGCGGTCACGTTTGGCCTGGTCATCGTGTGCATTGGCCTGTTCGTGCATTTCCAATGGTTTTGGGGCAACCACAAGCGACTGTTTCCATTTCACGAAGTCGCAAAGTACTGCGCGGCGCTAGGCCTTGTTGTTGCCATTCTCGCACATGCCTACACTATGATTACCCAGACATGAACGAGGCGGGGAACCATGCCGTGCACCGGAGCGGCGTCAACGCGTTTCCTGATGGTTAGTTTCACTCTCGCCGCCCGGTGACGGCGGCCGTTCTGTCAATCTTCAATGCGTCTTTACTCGTTAGCATTATTAGCTGCATTACTGCTGTTTGGTTGCACTGCTTCACAACGTGACTCCGTGCCGAAGGCGAGTACAGCTTCGGACTGCGAGGCCGCAATCGAGGTGATAGCGACGTCGAACGATCGTGATGAGGTGTTTGCTGCCTACCGCGTTGTGTTTGACGGTGGTCGCACCGCTGTTGATGCGTGGCAAGAGCATTTGGATGACCTACGAACAATCGACGGAACCCTCTGCACACGGTCGCTTAATGGCGGGACGTTTACTATTGCTCAGCAATCGCTTTGGGCGATTCAGGATATGATCGAAGAAACGCGAATTCCGCTGACTTGCAAGTCGTACTACGTGCTTTCGGAGTCAAATGTAAATGACTGGCTCGGCAAACGACAGGGATTGCGATTGGTTGATCTTAAGATCGAAGCTGCGAGTCGCTCGCTTCAGTTGGCGGAAACGGACTTTGAGTTGACAGGCTCCCCTGATGCTGGTCAAGCGATACAATTCTACCGAGATATTCTCACCAGTCTTCGCAGTCAGCAATAGCGATGAACCGTACTGACAGAACCATGCCGTGCACCGGAGTACGGCATGGCGCGTTCACAAATGGAAAACCAACCCGCCGTACCCGGTGACGGCGGCCGTTCCCCGACCGAAGTCTCCTTGTATTGCGCGAACAACCGAACTCGACGATGGCTGATCGAAACGACGGCAAGTGGACTCCCATCACACTCGACGAATTGTGCGTTCTTATCGACGAAGCCGTTTCTCGGCTCGATGACGACCAGATCCGCTTCTGGGATTCGATACGCATCGATCCTGTGAAATGGATGCAACACCCGTGGGGCGAACTTGGTGGTGGCTTCTGGGTTGTCGCGTTGATTGGCTCGACCGCTATTTGGTACAATGACATCGAAGACGGGTTCAACACGTCAAGATTTTGTCACGCGGGTAAACTCGATGAATACTGGTGCGACGACCTTGAGCTCAATCATGTCGTACACCAAATTCGCCGTTCGATCATAGAGGCGGCACCACTACCTGCAAAGCGTGGACCGCCTCGACCGATGGTCGATGAATGATCTCACCGGAGCGGGGAACCAAACGATGCAACCGAGCGGCGAAGTCGGGCGTTTTCAAATGGTTGATCTTCCGTCGCCGCCGGCTGATCGTAGACGTTATCGGACGACGAATCACGTTTCCCTATCGCGTCATTAAACGCCATGTGTGCCGTGTTAGCATGACGATTGCCGCCGCTAGACCCAGCCAAATCGCACACCACACAACCAATCCCGGAACATCGTCACTGCCGAACGTTTCCGGATCAGGCTGATTACCCGACTGCAACGCACCCGGGTTAATCGCGAAGTAGACGCTCATTGATGCAAACGCCAAGAGTAGCAACAAGACGCAGACTTCAATCAGCGCGAGAACAACTTTCGCCGCCGAGTACGCCGGCGCATTCTCGATGGCGCGTTCTTGGGCGCTTCTCGGTGGAGAATATGGATTGTCGGTCACAAGGCAAAACTCTTGATGGTGCTTCTACGGTTCGGCGCATGCTATCATACGCTGTGTCTGCATCCACACCGCACCAAATCGCCGATAACCATGGCGTGCACACGGAGCGGGGCTTGCGGCCGGATTTGAAATGGACAACTTAACTCTCCCCGCCCGGTGACGCCGGACGTTACCCGACTGAAATGAACGCTGACGCAAACACGCTAATCGACGCGTTCCGTGGCTACTGCGGCGTCGAGGTGTTCCGCAAATTCGTCGCTGCGACAAACCGAGAATGCAGGATCAAGCAACGCTTGATGTTCTGGCAACAAGACAAGTGGGAATCCTTCGTCGCAACCCATGCCGAATACGCTGCGCTTGAGTTTGCGGATATCGCAAACGCTTTTCGTATCTGCCATGTTCACGAACTTCCGCTGCATGATGACCATGTCCCGGCCGTTTACGGACGCTGGCATTTCCCCGATGGATACCTGGAAACGAAGAACGACGAATTCCCGTATGCGAATCTGATGTTCTGTGGCGATTCTGGGCAACGACGGCGACACAGCAACCAGGATGTCGAATACTGCTCTGCGTGCCGCGAGGCATTGCTGCAGTGGAACGATGGTCGTGAGCATACTTGCGGCATACCTTAGTGCGAAGCAGAATGGCGGGTAACCATCGCGTGCACACGGAGCGGCGGTGGACAGTTTTAACAAATGGTTGCCGTGCTCCCGCCGCCCGGTGACGCGTACCGTTCCCCCAACGAATGGACGCTGAATGCGTCGCGTACTTCTGATTGCCTTGATCCTCCTCGTCGCCGCAGCAGGTGTTTGGGTCATACGGTTCGCGAAACAGGTCATCGGCATTCCACGCGAGGCATACGCATCTGATTGGACAGCCGTCTTCATCATTGATCACTTACGAACATCCGGCACATGGCCAACTGGCTGGCACGACCTGCGCGACGAATACGATCGACTTGCAGTCCCGCAGCATTACGCTTGGACTTTCGACGAACTTCAGACACTCATTGACGTCAACTGGGACTCATCGATCGACGCAATCCGCGAATCTGATGTGCCGCTGGACAACGTGCAACTGACGAGCGGTCGGCAGGTGAGCTACAATGGAGACCCCGACATGCTAATTCACGACTACGTGCACACGGGAAACGATCCGCACCAGATCCGAGACCGTATCGGAGATCTGGGGGAACCATCCGATGCACCCGAGTCGGCGAGTCCGGACGTTTCGACAATGGAAGATCAACCGCGCCGACCGGGTGATCGGTAACGTTCTGTGCAAACCATGAATCCGAACACGATCAGATTCGATTTGCTCTTCGATGCTAACGAGTATCATCGATCTGGATTCTGTCCGTGGACGTTTTTCGCTTACCCGACCAGCATGGCAGACGAACGTGGACTACCGCCAGACAACGACGCATGCGACTTCCTTGCCCGCCTTCAAGAACGTGGCATTGACGTTGCCATTTGGGTCAATGGTATCGCCGAGGATACAACGTACTTCGCATGCCGCAAGGACGACATTCAGAGATTGAACGATGTAATTCAGGCACTCGAAGATTCCGGAGAAATCGAGAGGGGATTCTGCAATCAGCGAACTGAACAGCTATTTGCTGCATCCGAAAAGCACAGAACAAGGCCGTGAACCGGAGCGGCCGATCACGCGAGTTTTGAAATCAAAGTCTTTTGGCGGCCGCCCGGTTACGGCTGTCGTTCTGCCTCTCAATACTAGTACAAGGTCGAATACAGTGGGAAGGTGTCCTGAGGATGGTCAGACGGTTGCGTTCGAAACATCGACGGATCGAGCATTCGACCTGTTCTGTGAACTGACAACGAACACATGGGTGTGCCGCCTGGCTGTAATCCATCACAACGTCCATGCGATCTATACTCCGGAGATTTCGCCTGACTTTAAGCAAATAGCCGCAGACGTTTCTCGCATATTTGACTACGCCGTTTACGAATTGGTCTGTGATGAACCGATTTTCCAGGTTTGGAAAAACGGCAATATTTGGATACCAGAAATCCCAGAAGGACCAATCACACGGAAGCACATTGAGCAGCTCAAAGGCATGGTGTTTGTAGAGTCAAGTTCCACTGCAAACGGTCGACTTTGGGACCTCATCCACGAATTTGCCTGGGCCAATTTTGGCAGCGAAGAGTTCTTGTTCGAGAAGTAGACCCGCTGAATGAGTCACCGAGCACGTCAACGAACAGGCAGAACAAAGCCGTGAACCGGAGCACTCATTCACGCGGCAACTAAAATCAAAGCCTTCCGTTCGTGCCCGGTTACGGCAGGCGTTATCCGATTAGATTGCTGTTAGACGCTTGAATCCCTACAAACCTAGCATTCAACCGGGTAGCACTCAGGACGAGAAACCTGCTCCGCCGTCTTTTTTTGCTGCATCTGTGAACGCTGGACTCGGTTGCTGTCTATCGTTCGTAGCAGTCTACTTGTTTTTCTGGGTGGCTGATCGCGAACCGATAATTGCGATGAACCACACCGACTGGACGTATTTTTCTGCAGTTCTGGCATGCTTCGCTACATGCGGAACGGCTTTCGTCATTGCATTATTTCGGATTTCGCTTGATCGAATCGCTTTCGCCATGGCTGTGCTGTTCTGTCTTCCACCCGCTGGATTGAGCGTTTTCTCGATGTACTTGTTTTACGTGGGATAGGTGGCTGCGACTTGTTCGAGCAGGCGTACGGATCTCCAGGAACACCACCCACTTCCCACCCGTGAGCGGGGCAAATTGCGTTAAGATGGGAAGCTTGCGGCAGCGGGCGAATGTTCCTCCACTGCCACCCCGAAGCGCAGCGTTGTAAGTCTGATAACCATGGGTTGCACCGGAGCCGGGCTTGCGAGTGTTTTCTGATGGTTGACTTTTCCCTCCCGGCCCGGTGAACCCGGACGTTATCGGACTGACTGACCGCTCTACCGCTCTCTGCACCCTACTCGGACATGGCGAGCAGCTTCGCACCTCGCAAGTCGTTGTGACTCAGATCTCCAAAACTCTCACGTGGATCGTCGTCTTCGGGCTGCTCGGGCTATCGCTCGCGCCGGCGATCGCCTCTGCACCCCAGCATCACTATGAAATTCGATACGCGATTGTTGGGGGCATTGCCGGGCTACTAGTTGGCGTACTGATTCACCGACCTTGGATCGCACCATGACGCTTTCTCGCGTATCGCCGTCCCGGAGTTGTCTTCTGCTCGCGCAGATCATGCTCGACACACAACGGCGACGTTCCGTCGTTTTTTCCTCTCTCGTGGACCAACACTCGTTCAATGCCCGCTATGATTACCGATAACCATGCGATGGTGACGGAGCGGCGGTGGTCGCCGTTTTCGTCTGCTTGCAACTGCACTCCCGCCGCCCGCACATCGCTACCGTTACGCCACTAAATCCATTCACGCATCTGGCTCAATGGAACCTTTTGACTTGATCGACGAACTGCGTGACAAGGATCGCCATATGCGGTTGGACGTGGACATTCTGCGTGAGATGTCTGAACGTCATCCTGACTGCCCCGAACTATGGGACGTTCTCGGTGACATTCAGCAGATCTGCGTCGACCACGAATATGGGATCGACGAATCTGTCGCTTGTTACCAGCAGGCGATTGAATGCGACCCTCAATACGCCCCCGCTCACGTCTCGCTCGGGTATGCGTACGACACATACTTCGACGACTTCGCAAAGGCCGCTGAGCACTTTCGCCTTGCGATCGCATTCGGCGCGGGCGACACTGCCCGTATTGGACTTGCGCGTGTCCTCGCCCAACTTGGCGATGCCGCCGCCGCCACCGCTGAACTTGATTTTTGCACCGATCAAAATCATACTGCGATCACTGAACTGCGTCGCGAAATTAGCGAAGGGCTGTGGTTTGACCCGCCGCTCGAAGAGGCGTAACCAAGCGATGAACGCGGAGTGGCCGACAGCGTGTTTACAAATGGACAATCAACCGCGGCCACCCGGTTATCGCCGCCGTTATCCGACTTAAATACTTGACGTAGCTTGACCATTCGAGACCTGCTGTTGCTGACCTCGACCTGTGCACTTGCGTGCACGTTTTTTATGCTCACGTGGTGCGTAGGCATATTCTCAATTTCTTTCTTACCGCTCGCATTTGCTACTTTCTGCCTACGCAAGACTCAGGGGTGTCGCAAAGTCCTGCTTGTCTCGGTCGCCACAGTTCCGATCTACCTTTCATCCTGCGGACCTGTCGCTGGCCTTGTTGCGTTGGCTTACCCAGATGTCAAAACAACACCCAACTGGATTGCGGAACCCATCTACCTGTTCTACCGTCCATTTCTTTATTTTGTTGACGATGATTCGACACTGGAGGTTGAAATTCTGCGGTACACCAACGACTGGATTGCATTGGCCGGCGCGCGCACAACCGTCTGATGTACGCAGACTTGGAATTGGCGACGTGTTGGCACTGAAACGATTTTCTATGCTGCTGTCGGGCCGCAGCACCCAAAGATTGCCTGCCAAGCCAATGCTCGATACAATGCCACGCAGTGGTTCCTGCTGCCCGACGCTTGGCTCGTACCCGATCCATACGCACGGATCTCCAGGAACACCACCCACTTCCCACCCGTGAGCGGGGCAAATTGCGTTAAGATGGGAAGCTTGCGGCAGCGGGCGAATGTTCCTCCACTGCCACCCCGAAGCGCAGCGTTGTAAGTCTGATAACCATCGGTTGCACCGGAGCGGCGGTGGTCAGCGTGTTCTAAACTTGCAAGCGTTTCGCCGCCGCCCGGTGAACCGTAACGTTACCCCATTCAAAATCGACAACGCTGAATCGCGATGCGACCGTGCAACCAATGCGGAGAACCAGTCGACAACTCCGCAGTTTTGTGCGCTTCATGTGAGGCTAGACCGAATTCGTCTCGTCAGACGTTGGCATCGATTGCAGAACCCAAACCTCCAGAAACCGATAGCTGCGGCGTTGTGGATTCGTCGCACTGGACTTTAGTGTTCGTCGGCGCTGCAATGCGGGGCATACCGTTGGCAATCGTAATGATGCTCGCCTCGCAAATCGTGACTTGGTTCCGAATGCCGTTGCTTACCACGTGCTACATTGGTCTTGGCGTCGTCGGCGCATACGCTATGTTCGGAGGATTGGCTGACTTACTTCCGACCGGGGCTGACAAAACGGGGTAACCATCGCGTGAACCGGAGAACGCGAGCTAAGCGATTTGGCCGTTAGAAACTTTCCCGCGCGTTCCCGGTTACGCGTAGCGTTATCCGCTCAAGCTCAGTGTGTCGAATGTGACTTCTGTGCCTTGTGCTCGAATGCGATTGGTTCGGCCATCCAATTCAATCCGTGGAACCGTGCCCAGTTGTTCGATCGGCCATCGGCGTCAGTTCAATCTTCTAGACGATCCATGCTTGGAAGGAACCGTGGCCTCAACTTCTGATGGGCCATTGGCATCAGTTCATTCTCATAAATGACTTCCGCTTGAAAGGAACCGTGGCCTCAACGTCAATCGGGCCATCGTCGTCAGTTCAATCTCGTAAATCGGTTTTACTTGAAAGGATACCCATGCTCGTTCAGGCTCGGCCTGATTTTCAACTTGGCCCAGTGTCTAATATCCTTGTCGTTCAATCGGTTGTGTGTGTCCTTGGGGTCAACATAGTTTCGGTTGAATGTTAATGGCTTCCATCTTCGAACGGTTCATCGTATCGCAGGCATTGGCTGGTTCTTTCCGGGACGGGCTCATGTTGCGGATAACAAAGCGTTGAACCAAAGCGGCGTTGGCAGCTGGTTTTGAAAATGGTATGTTATAGACCGCCGCTTGGTTAACGCGGTCGTTATCCAGCGTGAGATTGGTACTCGGAAACGCTTCGCGAGAAATTGTGACTGTTGCCGGAAGTGAAAATTCATTGTGTTGTCATCGCATCGGCTGTGTGTCGTCATCGTATGGTCATCGCGCCGGTGACTCGGAAAATCATACTTGTTTATGCATATCGGAATTCAAATCCAATGGATGCAAAACATCTCACGGAACATTGGACAAATACTGCTTGATTTGTGTTTCTGCATCATGGAGAATGTCACCCAGGAGAACGAAGTGCGCGCTGAACGAGGGGCGGTCTAAATCTCCAAGACAAACAATCCATGCAAAATATGCCGGATAACAAAGCGTTGAACCAAAGCGGCGGTGGTAGCCGGTTTTGAAAATGGTATGATGATTGCCGCCGCTTGGTTAACGCGGTCGTTATCGGACTGACCCCTCAGATGTTCCGCGTATTCGCTTGCACAAACGATTGCTGCAACGCTTGGTCATCGGTGCGTCGTTCGGCATTTGCGTTAGCGACTCGCCGATTCGGACGTCTTGATCCTCCGTTGGCGATTGCCACAACCCACGCCGCTCGCAGTCCTCGATGGTGCTCGATGTTGTCGTTTGCTTTTCCATCGACCCCGTTTTCCAGTCTTCGTTCAACGTCTGCAAACGCCGTCGGACGACAATGCCCGTTTACTTGCCGACCCGGTCAACGCCAAATTGCTTGCCGCCCGAACCAATGCCCGTTAAGCTGTGGCAGCGTTGTTGCCACTTCCCGATGTTCGATCAACGCCCGTCCATAAATGCCGATAACCATGCCATGCACCGGAGTGGCGGTGGTCACGTTTTTTTGAGATCGCGTCAACCGCCGCCACCCGGTGATGGCCACCGTTATCCGCTTAGGCCGTCACGCCATCCTCAACAAACTGGAGCTAGAGCTATGCTGAACGTCTTACATCGTCGTGCCATCTTCTTGTGCGCGACTTTACTTGTTAGTGGCAACTCGTTCGCTCAAAACGATGAGACTATAGAAACCAAAGTTGGCCAAGGCCAGCTGATCGGCATTTTGCAAGTCCCATCTATTCAAAAAGATCTACGACTGACTGCCGAACAAGTCGCAAAGATTTGCGAGATCACTCGAATTCCGGGCGCCATATCGTTTGCGGACGCTGTAGCGCCGCTGAAAACGATACTGACGGATGAACAACTCAAGGAGTTTAAGAGAAACGCATTACCCGGTCTCATGGTGCGGGCGTTTACCGTTTCCGAGGTGCGAGAAACACTTGAATTGACTCAAAAACAAGTGAACTCGATCGTGGAGATCCAGACGAAACTGAAGACTCAGTTGCAACCATTTCAAGATAAGATTAATCAGCTTGGCTCGCCGAAGAACGCTGAAGAGGCAATGCAACTTGAACGAGACACCGAGCAATTTCATGAAGACGCTTACGTAGAGGCATTCGAATTGCTTACTGACGAACAACGCAAGAAGTGGAAAGAGATTGCCAAACCCATTCCGCTGCGCAAAAAGAATGGCGGATAACCAAGCCGTGAACCGGAGCGGCGAAGTCGGCCGGATTTGAAATGGACAATCGTTCGTCGCCGCCCGGTTACGGCAGGCGTTCCCCGACCGAGCTGCCAATGGTTGTCGACAAGCCAAGGTTTTCGATCCGCCAGTTACTCGCACTAACCACTCTTTGCGGTTTGTATTTTGCGTTACAGCACGGCGAACCCAAGTTTACGGTCAGCAATTTTTCCTTTGTTTGGCTCACGCTAGCTGCGAACGCATTATTCTTCTGCTTGCTCGCAATCATTGGTCTACGTTTCTGCAAGCGGCGGGGCATTGTCGCAGCTATAATCGGTTTGGCGTTTTTGATCAATTCGGGAAACCATCTCGTTTACGCTATCGAATACACGTTGACCGGAGACTCCGGACCTTTTGGCGCATTTCTTGATCGCACGGGACTTGGGTACGATGGTCCGGTCTACCTTGGAATCAATGCCTGGGTGACCGAGTGAAAACTGCTTGTCGTTGTCCGAAAGCGCGGGGAACAATGCCGTGAACCGGAGGACGGCATCACGTGTTTTTAAATGGAAAGTCAACTCGCCGTCCCCGGTTACGGCCAACGTTATCCCACAAGAAATTTCGACCGCACAATTTCACTACAACTGGAGCACAAAAATGAAGACCTTGACTATTACCGCTATTCTGCTCGCGTTTGCGACTTTCAATTCCGAGTTGATGGCTCAGGCAGTGCCGTCTGGCTCAACACCTAAATCTATATCCGCCACAATGAACTCCCTCGGCAATGTTGCCACAATTAAGCAAGTATCGGCTGGCACTCGAGACAATAATCTACTTCATGCATCGACCAAATTTGGAATCAGATTTTCTTCAGAACGTGATGCGGTGATTTATGACCCCGAAAATCTTGGTGCGCGGGCAACTCTCAAGATCAAGGCGAATCACATATATCACATGCGCGGCACCATTGTCGTCGTTCGTCAAACAACGCCGTTCAAAATCAAGTACGCGTACGACAGTATTCCTGCAAGTTTCGCTGTCGCTGAATCACCATCTGGCCCGGGTGACGTGTCATCACTGCTAATCGAAACGCCAACTTTCGTGTCCGGGAGCGAATACACAACTGATATCAGATCCCGCGGCGGCAAAAAGCCAGGAGCAGTGTTCGCAACTGTCTTGATCAACGGGTTCGGAGAAATCACGATTGCTGACGAGTTTGACGCAGACCCGATGAAACTAGGCGACTCGCCGGTCCTTGTCGACGGTAATGTCGTCGTGAATTTTCGCGGCACTGAAAGTGGCGGTGACCACACAACGGTCTGGATTCAGTACGTCAAATAGTTTCCGTTCATGATGCGGGGATCTCCAGGAACACCACCCACTTCCCACCCGTGAGCGGGGCAAATTGCGTTAAGATGGGAAGCTTGCGGCAGCGGGCGAATGTTCCTCCACTGCCACCCCGAAGCGCAGCGTTGTAAGTCTGATAACCATGCCATCCACCGAAGGACGGCATGGCGCGTTTACAAATGGAAACCACATTGGCCGTCCTCGGTGATGGCGGTCGTTATTCCGCTGAAAATGACATGACGGCACCGATATTCGAACAACGCGCCAATATGCACCGCGTTGCATTCATACTCGGTGCCGCCTGCATTGACGACCTCATCACTTGGGCCGATGAAGAAATTGACGCGTCGCCCCAACCGCCGAACGCGCTGATTGATCTTTCGCTGGGTCGCAAGCTTCCTCTCGGGAACGTGATCGCATTGCTGAACGAACTAGCGATCGAAACTAACGATCTATGGTCAACGCGCCGCGGATTGTCACTACTCGCTGATAAGATTCGCTCAAACGAAATCGAAACTAAATCGGCGATCATGAAATGCTACGAACATCTGCGGAACGAAAATCTTTTGTATGATGACGCATTCATTATTTTTGTTACACTGGAGGACGATGTGTCGTTAATCCGCGACGGAATCTTCGGCCCAGATCGACTGCCGGAACTCCGTGACGAATTTATCGCGACGCTTGACCAAATGGAACGCGAAACCCGAATCGCGGAATAACAATGCCGTGAACCGAAGCGGCGAAGTCGGGCGTTTTTGAAATGGAAAATCTATCGTCGCCGCTCGGTTACGGCTGACGTTCGCCCAATTGGAGACTTTAATGCGACGTGATGACCGTTCTTGGTATGACACGATGCAGGTGTGCTACAACGGTCACCAAATCACTAACTTCGTCGAGTCTCAACCAGAAAGTACCCGAAAACGCTGTGACGAATGTGGCGAGCCCACAACTGATCACTGCCTCAAGTGCAAAGCGAAAATCATCGGATACCACCATATTCCCGGTGTAATCGGATTCAGTGGCCCTGACCCACCGGCGCATTGCCACGAGTGTGGCGAGGCCCATCCTTGGACGGAACGCCGCAAGGAAATTGGTGACAACACAACGAAGGTCAAATCGGAACAAACCAATAAGATTTTCATTGTCCATGGTCATGACGACGCAATGAAAGAAGCAGTTGCTCGTGTTGTATCGAAGTTGGGTCTCGACCCAATAATCTTGCACGAAAAGCCTAACGGCGGACGCACAATCATTGAGAAATTCGAGAAGAACGCAGACGCTCAGTTTGCCATTGCACTTCTCTCGCCAGACGACAATGCGTTTGTCGCGACAGGCACTGCAAAAAATGCTCGGCCTCGGGCGCGACAGAATGTCATACTAGAACTCGGCTATTTCGTTGGGCGATTGGGGCGTGATCGCGTGCTTGCATTGAAGAGGGAGGGTGACCTCGAGGTTCCCTCTGATTTCGCCGGTGTTGTTTACACTCCATTTGATACTGCGGGGAAATGGCAATTCGAGATGGTTCGTGAACTGAAAGCGGCGGGGTATGATGTTGATGCCAACCTGGTGCTTTAAGAATGGGCGAACCATGCGATGAACCGAAGTCGCGGTAGCCGGGCGACTTTGCAATGGAAAATCCACCCCCGCGACTCGGTTATCGCGGACGTTATCCGAACTGGTGCGCTGTCGCTCCGCTGCGACGACGAACGATCGGTATCCAGACGCTGACGCCGAATGGCCGTCCCAAAGACATTTCTGGCCGTGTCATGTTTCGCGACGTCGAACACGCGGCAACGAATGCCGGGATGCTGGGCGGGTTGGGTCGCACATGCTCGGCTCCGCTTCGTCGTTTGCGTCTTTGGTGCGGGCATCTGACTCCACGCCGAACACGGTTCTGCTTCGCGATCGACTCGATTTACACTTATCTCGGATTTACGACTTTCCACGTTGTTTGCTAATTCCCTGCTTGCAACTCCGCTGCGACCTTGCCACGATGCTGTCACCCAGGTGGACGGAGTCCAGGTTGGCGGCGTCCCGCCGTTGTTTTCTGCTCGCGCAGATCATGCTCGATCCAGGTTGGCGGCGTCCCGCCGTTGTTTTCTGCTCGCGCAGACTATGCTCGATCCAGGGTGGCGACGTCCCGTCGTTATTTTCCGCTCGCGCGGGGCAACGCCCGATCAACACCCGACCCACGACGGCGGATAACCACGCGATGCACCGGAGCGGCGGTGGTCGGCCGAGTTTTGAACTTGCAAGTCGTTCGCCGCCGCCCGGTGATCGCAACCGTTATCGGACTGACCCCTCAGATGTTCCGCGTGTTTGCTTGCACAAACGATTGCTGCAACGCTTGGTTTTAGGCGCGTCTTTCGGCTGTTGCGTTAGCGACTCGCCGATCCAAACGCCTTAATCCTCTGTTGGCGATTTGCTCCGTCCAAGCCGCTCGCAATTCTTGATTGTGTTCGCTGTTGTCGTTTGCTGGTCCAACAACAACGTTTTCGATCCTTCGTTCACCGCCATCAAGCACCGCCGGAAGGCAATGCCCGTTTACTTGCCGACCCGGTCAACGCTGAATTGCTTGCCGCGTGAACCAGCGCCCGCTAAACTGTGGCGGCGTGGTCGTGACTGCCCGGCACTCGATCAACGCCCGTCCATAAATGCCGATAACCATGCCATGCACCGGAGTGGCGGTGGTCACGTTTTTTTGAAGTCACGTCAACCGCCGCCACCCGGTGATGGCCACCGTTCCCCGACTGAAGCCATTGAACAAACACTCGCTCTTACTCGTGCACGGCTTTGGCGTCGCATCGTGTGTTTTTCGACCGTTGCTTCGTCGCCTTAACGATGTTTCCACATCCGCTGAGCTGTTTCGCTATCCAAGCGTGGGACTTGAACTCGCGGCGATTGTCGCACGACTATCCAGGCATCTCCGAGATACGCCACCCGATTCGATCATTGCACATAGTCTTGGATGTATTGCGTCGTGGATCGCGGTTCGTGATGCTGACTGGCGGGGACCAATCGTTTTGTTGGCTCCTCCACTGAAGACGCTGCCATTGACACGCCTGATTCCCTCCCTTGCACGGATGCCGTTCGCACCACTGTTGGATCACCGCGATCTATTCACTGATCCCGAATTTCGACTGCCGACTCTCCCTGGCTGCACGATTCAAACTATTGCCGGACGCAATGATCTGCTCGTGCCACTATCTTGCACACGCCACACCGATGTAACCACCGCGTGGGTTACAATGCATACTCACAATTCGATGCTCTTCTCGCCTTCGGTTGCCAGACGCTGCCTCTCTTGGACTGCCGGCAACGAAGAATGCGGGGAACCATCGGATGCACCCGAGTCGGCGAGTCGGGCGTTTTGACAATGGAGAATCTCTCGCGCCGACCGGGTGATCCGCACCGTTACCCGAACGAAATCGCGAAATAGCCTCTCACCGTATGCGAAAATCTGACGAATTGCTCGCACTGTTGCCGAATGGTGTCGCGTCCTATGAACCGCTGGATTTTTCCTGGGACGGCGTGAAGGAGGCATTTCTATTCACGTCAACTTTCGATGAGACATCTTACCCATTGTGGGTCTCCAGGTTCGTTCAGCATGTCAAGTCAAAGGCCCCGCCAAATGCTCGAGTGGATACGGAGGAACACCCGGAACTTGCATACCTCGTCATAAATGTCTACGGCGACGAGAAAATTGACATTCACGCTGCGTGGTGTCAGGATGATGATGCGTTCGGCAATTTGAATGCATGGCTCGGATCACGACTCCTCAAGAAGATGGTTGAATCAGAGAGGCCCGCAACGGCAGGCGTAGTTCGTATCGAAGATCCCTCGGCATTCATTCCCGACGACCTCGACTAATCGGGTAACAATCGCGTGCACCGGAGAACGCGAGTCGAGCGATCTGGCAGTTAGAAACATTTCCGCGCGTTCCCGGTGACGCGTGGCGTTCGCTGACATGATGAAATACATCGCATTACTTACCATCTCAGTGTTTTCATTGCTTTCGCATGGTAGCACTTGCCGTGCAGACTCTTGGGGACCGATCACGAAGTTCGAGTTTCGCTCTGAAAATGACCGTTACCTATTGCGAATAGAACCACACAACAATTGGCCGGACAAACCTGGGCATTGTCGCGGCATTCTGTATCGACTCAATGGAGAGAAGCGCAACGAGATCTGGTCGCGATTCCTGGTTAACAATCACGCCCCCGTCAGCGTTTTTGTCGCGAACACCGGCAACTACGTGGTCACGATGGATGAATGGCACAGTGTTGGTGAACTTCCGGTCGTGGTTTATGGCAAACGCGGCGAACTGGTCCGCGTTCACAGCACGGATTCGCTAGGCCTGAAGGACGACATTGAACACATTAAGCAAACCGTCTCCAGCTACTGGTGGAATGAAGACTCGACTAGTTTCTTCGGTCCCGAAGGCGAGACGTTTTTCATTCGGCTACATTGGGGTAAACTGCTGATGCTAGAACTGCGTGATGGTGATTTGATGGATGACGAGTGGTACGAAATTGCGAAAGGGTGGGCCATGCCGGAGAAGAAATGGAAAGCACTTCACGACTACGCCAAGCAAAAACTGGGCGCTAAGCCGACCGCTCAGCCATGATTCGCAGCGAACCATGCGATGCAACGGAGCCGGGCTTGCACGGTTTCACGAATGGAAAATCAACCTTTCCGGCCCGCTGATCGCTGCCGTTCCCCGACACAAATGAGGCTCACCACTGGACGCGGTGTTCGCAACTCTGACGCTACTATTTCCGCCGATACTTGCAATCGTCATTCGCGGCAGGGGTCGCGCGATTCTATACGGAACGGTCGCTGTTTGGGCTCTCATGGTTGCGGGCGCTCAATACAACCTCGCGACTGATCCGGAATACAACAGCTTTGCGTCGGGCATATCAATTGTGGTCGGGTGGCTCCCCGGATTGGTGTATTCGGGACTTTGCGTCTCGATTGTTGCCATTGCTTCTGCGATCTTGCGTCGAAAAACCAACGAGACGCCTGAACGATGACTTCACGCGGATGTACTGGCTGTTGTTTCGTACGTTATAATTGTGCCGTCGTCGATCACTTGGTTGCCGTCAACGCCCGCCGGAAAAGCGGGGAACCAAACGATGCAACCGAGCGGCGAAGTCGGGCGTTTTGAAGTGGTTGATCTTCCGTCGCCGCCGGCTGATCGTCACCGTTCTGTCAATTTTCAAAACTAGACCTTGGGGCTCCGAATGTCTGCGCGTGGTAGTCTTGTCAGCAATCCTAGCAAACGCCCAAAACTGATCAGCGAGTCGAAGCGGTACATACCGCTTCTGTGGCTTGGGATGCTGTCACTGGAGGACATCGACAACGATGATTGCGGCGCATTTGAGATTGATCGCGTGACAGCGATAGAACGCGCTGAGCGCAACCTCCCGTTTCTGACCGCCGTCTTCCCGAACCTCCCGTTCGAGGATTCCGCCCGTTCACTATTGGATCGCCTTCGCAAATTGCGTTCCGATAACATCGGGATCGATATCACGGAATTGGTTGAACCGGATCCGCCGAACCCTGGATTGCAGGACGCTCTCGTTGCCATTGCGGCACAGAACCACAAGTATTCGCTTTCCATTCCTGCGCGAAACGTCGAGAACCCCGCGACTGGCGACATGATTAAGGTCAAGGCGCAAAAGATCGCGTCAACGCAAGACATGTTGCTTCGGGTATGCTGGCTTACGCCACATGAACTTGACGAATTCGACGACGAAGAACTTCGCGACATCGTCAGCGGCTATATTTGGAAATAGAAGACAGAACCATCACATGCACCGAAGGACGCGAGCCGAGCGGTTTGGCAGTGGACAGGTTTTCGCGCGTCCTCGGTGATGTGTACCGTTATCCGAATTTGGAATTCCGTCTCGCGACTTTTACCGGTATGTAATGCCAGCTCTAATCAAACTCGCCAACGACCGCGACTGGATCGGTCTCGCGAGCGCACTCGGGAGTATCGCCAAACCATTGCCGCAGTCTCAGCGCGCTGAGCTTTTCGTTCGATCCGTCGTGTCTGGCGACACTAAACTTCTTGCGAAGATAATGTCGCTGGGCATTTCGCCGAACGCAGTTTGGAACACCTACACTCCCCTTACAACCGCGTGCGAACTGCTTGACGCCAAAGTGATACGCTGGCTTTTGAAACAAGGTGCGGACGTCAGGAAGAAGGGATATGACCAAGCCACCGGGTTGATCGCAATTGCCAAGCTAGGTCTGGAATGGGATGATGCAACTCTGCGTGAAGAAGGTGTCCGAATCGCTCGGTTTCTGTTAAAATTCGGATGCCCAGTCAATGCGCGCGATGTGGTTGGTCGTACCGCCTTGGACTACGCGTTTGAATCGAACTGGCTTGCTCTGACAAAGCTCTTGGTTCGCTCGGGCGCCAAGCTACGATATTGTGAAGATGGAGGTGCAATGGCAGGCTTCTATATGGTGCGAATGTCAGGCACATCTGATGCATGTGCCCAGTATCTCAAAGCTGGGGGCAAACCTACTCACATCGTGACGGAAGACTTGACGGTACTCGATTGGGCTCAAAAGTGTGGTCGCCACGATCTCGTCCAAATGCTCACATGACTAGTAGAATCAGTCGGATAACCATCGCATCCACCGAAGTCGGGCTTGCAAGGTTTCACGAATGGACAATCAACTTTCCCGACTCGGTGATGCGGGCCGTTATCCGACTGAACGCGAATGTTCCGACTTCGATTCTCTATTCGCGTACTACTTGTTGTACTGTTTGCTTCGGCACTCGCGTTCGCGTTCGTCACAATGGGAGGTAATGCGGACCGCGAACTGCATAAAGATCTCGGGCTTGCTCGACGGGAACGCCTGGACGTTATTGGCCGCTATGTTTCCGACGGTGTTTTCAACAAAACTGAATACGCGATCGTTTCTATCGCTTCTACGGACGATTTTCGGCTTGCGGCCGCCGTGCGTACGATTGCCTCCGAAGACTACTCAACATCGAAATGGGAGATCCCGCGATATTCGATCCGGGAGCCCGACGGTACAATTCGCAACGGACTGGAGCAAACGTTTAGATCACCGCCTACGGCACACGATATGCGTATTTTTACGAACTGGGTCTGGCTAAAGTGCGGACTCAAATCGGCTCCAATTCAAAACGGCGGATAACCAGCCAATGCACCGGAGTGGCGGTGGCACGGTTTCTCGCAATGGTTGACATTTTCGCCGCCACCCGGTGATTGGTAACGTTATTTTGCAAAGGACAGCTGGCACTTGAACTTCGAGGCATATTGGCAGGCCGAGTATCCTGCATGTCCCGCGATTCCTTATCTGCTCCGGGATGCCTACCCGGAACGCTGGGTGCGTTTTCATTCACTACCCGACTCAAAGCGTTACGCTGAGAACGAGGCTGAATACAGAATCATTCTTCACCGGCACAACACGGTCCTAGACCATCTAGCGAAACAAGACACTCCGCTGCTTTTCATCTCAACCGAGTTCGGAGAGACAACGAATCCAATCCGGGCCGACTCGCCGCTTGTCGAACTCGATTCATCAGCCCGCTGCATTTGGACATTCAAGGCCGATCCTGGTGATGACGAGAATTACTACCGTCACCTCTTTCTGAGTGACTGGAAATGGAAACCCGGAATCTTCGATTCAATTCTTCGGCTCGTAGCCGACTGGAAAATCGTTGATACAATGATTGTGTGTACTGATCGGAAATGGATATTTCATCCGTACGATGGTGGTGCTGATTTTATACTTCCCAATCCATCCGAACGCGACGAACTAAAATCCTGCTTTTCCGACTGGCTCTCCCTTCACCCACTAGGACTCTGAGAAGCAAAATAACCAAGCCATGCACCCGAGCACGCGATCGGGCGTTTTTCACATGGTGGCTTCACTCGCGCGTGCCGGGTGATGGCCACCGTTATCCCACTGAGCACACCCAAGGATGAACCGAATGAACCAATACCTATTTCTGTTCTCGGCGTTTCTTTTGGCTGCCTTACTTGGCTGCCAGCCTGCTGAATCAATCAGCAAATCGGCTCTCGATAGGCAATCGAATGGTGTCGAGGCCTCCTCGCTAGAAGACAAACCAGATAAAATTGCTCCATCGGTTGATGCTGGTATGCTCGCGGACGGACTCGAGCGAACACAACAAATTCACGCGAGAACAAAACCTGCTCCAAATCCGAGCTCTTTGATCGAATCAAATCCTAAGCGGGACCCAGGTAATTGATCGATACTCGATTGCATCTGTCTCTGCTTACTTTCCGTCTTGAAATATTGCTGAGGATAACAATGCCGTGCACTGGAGCGGCGTATCAGGTGTTTTGAAAATGGCTAATCTCTCGTCGCCGCCCAGTGACGGCTGACGTTATCCTTTTGACGTCTTCCCACGACAATTTAGAATCGCAACTCGCTTAACCTCTTTAACCTGGAATCCCCGATGATGCCGAAAACTCTGTGTTCGAACCTATCCCACCTTAGCTATCAACTCAGATCTTTCATTTCGATTGCAGCCGTCTTGATTTTGATGGCAGCGACTGCAAAGGGGGATTTGATCTTCAGCGGTGACTTCCAAAACGGTACCGGCAATTTGGTAATCACTAATTCCATCACGTTCACGCTTACCGGTGATAGCGATTCAAACGGTTTCTTTGAAATCGTGTTCGATCAAATTGTTACTCCCGACAGCGCCCGCGACATCGCATTTTCTGACACCAATTTTGCATTCAGTCGGAACGGCAACCCCGTAACTTCGACTGATTCTAGATTCTACGACAATCAGACCTCCACCATCAACGATATCACTGTGGGTGATGGATTCCTTCTAAGCAAACTCGATTCTGGGCTCGTCACTGGTGAAAGTTTGACACTCTTAGCGGGGAACTACACGTTTGGTGCGGCTACTGGTTTCAATCCTCAATATAATGGTCTTACATTTACGGGGGACGCATTCATCGTTCGCGATCGCGATGGTCGCCGTATCTCAAGCATCGAAAATGTTAGTGCAGTCCCCGAACCGGGATCGTTCACGTTGGTTGGATTAGCGATCGTGGGATTTGTTGCTCGTCGGCGCAGGGTGTCATCAGAGGTCAGGACCTTCCGACATTCCTGAACGATGCTATGACATGATGACTCTGCATTCTTTGGTGCTTGACTTTGAAAAGCGGATAACCAAAAAATGCACCCGAGTCGCGAAGTCGGGCGTTTTGACAATGGAGAATCTCTCGTCGCGACCGGGTGATTTTAGACGTTATCGAAGTTGTTGCCTTAGTGCAGCAACCGTTAACTTCAAACTAATTATGGCCCCTTCCGGTGTCGATCCCTGCCCGTGACAGTTGGCAAACTCTCCGCCAAGCAAAGTCGTGTGGTAAAGAC
>NZ_SJPW01000010.1:8729-37171 GCF_007860125.1 Rubripirellula tenax | reverse complement strand
GCACTAGCGACTCGTCTCATCGACTGAGATCACAAAAGCGGCGAACCATCGGTTGCAACGGAGGCCGCGAGTTGACGTTTTTGAAGTGGTGAGTCGTTCGCGCGGCCCCGCTGAACCGTACCGTTATGTCTACCAGGGAGCCACACTTGGATTGGCCGTTTGATCGAGCTTGGCCGCATATTGCTTTGAAGGGTTTTCGAGACGGCCCTACATACACAGATTTCTCGTTTGACGAACTTCCCCCAATTCCAGAGAGTCAGTTCGTTGGCACGTTTAACTGGCTAGAGGAGTCTCCCTTACTAGATTTTGGTGACGACTGCGACGACGAAACGCCCGACCCCGTTGCCGCGATATCTCTCCTAGACAACGACTCCGCAACGCATGGAATCAAACTTCCAGACGCATTTCGCCACTTCATTACGCATGTCGATTTGCAACGACGAATACGCTCCGCGACTGCGTGCGAGTTTCGGTTCGCAGAACGCCTCATCGAGATCACACCCCACTCTGGATACATCGTTCCATTCCTGTCAGATTCGCAGGGATGTGTTCACTGGAATCTGTTCTTGACGCAAAAGCATCAGTATTGTGTCGTTGCATCACGATACGATTACACTTGGCAAACGCCCGCCGACTGGGAAGACGATGCCCCTGAACACCTTCGGTTGACCGCCCGCACTTTTGAAGCATTTATTTACCGTTTCTGGATCGAGAACGAAATCTGGTTTAAAACGTCTCGCTTCTTTCCGGATACACTTTCGTCGGCACAAGAATCGTACCTTGAACACTACATCGACTTAGAGACATAACCATGCCATCCACCGAAGGACGGCATGGCGCGTTTACAAATGGAAACCACATTGGCCGTCCTCGGTGATGGCGGCCGTTCGCCGACTGAAGCCAATGAATCCCAGACGCAACGGTGACCTGACAAACACGCGTATCACTGAGATTCGCATTGAAACCCCACCGGGTTGCATGGGCGAATGCGACTGGCACACCGCACGTATGCTCCAATCTGGTGCGCTTGAGTATTGCGGACGTCGCAACGCCGTCAAAGATGGCGACTGTAAAGGTTCAGTAAACCTATACACGTTTGACATGATCGCAAACGTCATCCTTGAATCAGGATTTCTTGACGTGCCGCCATCGGGCAATGACTACGCAAGCACCATGGGGCGATACTCAATTGATCTTGTCATCGACGGGCAGCAACGTAACTTCCAGCATGACGCCGCATTTACGCCCCCACTCTTTTGGGCCGTTGTCCGTTTAGTTGAGATGATGGTTGGTAATGCGAAGTGGGGCGAAGATCACTACAATGAAGCAGTCGCGACTTACCCGTCCCGCCTCGACGGATCGTATTACCGCGGGGCCAAACGGTAGCTCACGATTGCGGCGAACCATGCGATGAACCGAAGTCGCGGAGCCGTCATTTTTGACAATGGAAAATCAATCGCCGCGACTCGGTTATCGCGGCCGTTCGTCGACATTTATGATGCCATCCAATCAAACCGCAGTGCGAAGAATTGCGATGGCCGCAGGGTTGGTTGCACCGTTAGCAATGGCCGGGCTGATTCTCTTTTACCCATTTCCGAACACGATCTTCGCGAAGAACTACTTCAGCGGGAACTGGAATTTCAATTTCCCAATAGGGCCTTCGGTTGGACTGCTTGCACTCTCCTCGAGCGTTGTTGGCTTCCTCACTGCCGAGAGCATCTTGAAGGGAACATTTCTCCGTGGCGCATTTCTGCTTTCACTGCTTGCAGTGCCTCTTGCCATTGCCTTTGAGGACAATTGGAAGGATAAGACGTTTACGGCCCTGATCTGTATACAAGCCGTTCATGGACTGAGCCTCCTTTTGATTTGCGTGCCAGCGATCTTGTTGAGGCACCATCGTCATGGAACACGAATTCGCCTTTCGATTCAGCAGATGATGATGTGGACATTTGTTACGGCGGTCGCCATCTGGGTATGCAGAACCACACAGCCGCACATCAATCAGACTCTAATGCTCAAACACGTCGTCCAGCCGACGTTCAACTACTGGATTTTGATTGTTGGCGTGGTGCTTGCACTAAACACGATTGCGTGGCGGTTCTCGCTGAAACCTACACTAAGTCGAAAGTGGACACTTCCGTTTGCGGTAATGGGGGCTGTGCTTCTCGGGTATGGTTCAGGCGTTTTGTATTTGTCGATCAATAGCCGATGGGATACATCGATGCATGCTGCCAAATTTGCGGTACATTCCGGGTACGTGTGTTGCTTTTTGCTTCAGGGCGCAATGATTTATCTGCTAGATTTAGGCGCTGCATTTCTGCCCCTTGCTGCGATCCAAGCGAGGGAGCGACGAACCATCGCGTGCACCGGAGAACGCGAGTCGAGCGTTTTGGCCGTTAGAAACTTTTCCGCGCGTTCCCGGTGACGCGTGACGTTCTGCGAAAGAATTAGTGTTCCGAAACGCCAACCTCGCGTGTCCATGTTGCGACGCCGGCATTGTTGCATTCGTGCTTGCTGGCGATGGCAAACACGTAGTATTGCTGTGCCTGAATTGCGGTACTTGGTTTCCCACGATCGCAAACGAGAACGGCTACCTTTTGGACGACGTCAATCTTTCGACCGAGGACGATGACGGAATACTCGAATCTGATTCTGGCGACATTGTACTCGTGTCGATCGGTTGCTCGATTCGGTTTCCACCAGCCCGTTGGGCGACAACGGGCGAGATAGTTGACTACGGATGGGGCCGCTACATGAATCCGACGAAGAATACTTGGCTCCCAGAAACTAAAATTTGGTGGGCCGATCGAGTGAGAGGAATCGTTTAAACTATTGGCCCGTGTAACTTCAGATGTGTTTCCGAATTCGCCACGCATATCGGAAGCCACGCAGAACCAAGAATTGCACCGAAGGACGCGGCGCCGTTTTTCTCCAGGTCAATGTCCACCGCGCGTCCTCGGTGAATTCAACCGTTACCCGACTGAAGAGTGCGCCACACGAACGTGCAGCAACGCTTAACGCTCAATGACATCGGTTGCCTGCTCACAGTATTTGGCATCGCTGCATTCGTCCCACTCGCAATCGTCGGACGTCATCTTCTGCAGACGACCACCGCGAACACAG
Organism: Rubripirellula tenax; assembly: GCF_007860125.1. Lineage (NCBI taxonomy): Bacteria > Pseudomonadati > Planctomycetota > Planctomycetia > Pirellulales > Pirellulaceae > Rubripirellula > Rubripirellula tenax. The sequence goes on along the minus strand of NZ_SJPW01000010.1, from coordinate 34,048 downwards.
CGACAAACCTGACCGCGGGCTGGATACTCCTTTCGATCTACGCTTTCTTTGCGATCTTGAATTTCCACCTTTCCGCTATCCGTCCTTGGTTACACATGCGTCGCGGCGGGACCGACTACAAGCATGTCTCCGGGATACCAATTGTTCACATCATCTTTATGGCACTTGCAATCTTCGCTTTGCCACCGAGTCTGTTGGCTGGTATCCTGATGCTTGTACTACTCGCTCTCGACACGGGTGCTGCTCATTGGGCTGCCCTGGCATTTGCACGCGAATTCTTGCCAAAGCGCGGGTAACCAAACGATGCAACCGAGCGGCGAAGTCGGGCGTTTTGAAGTGGTTGATCTTTCGTCGCCGCCGGCTGATCGTCAACGTTCGCCGACTGAATGTATGACTCACAATGCGACGCAATCAGAGACTGCACGGATGTTACTCGAACACTCACGTAGCTACATTCGCATTTTTGTAATCTACGCAATTCTGTTCGTCACCTCGATGGCTTTCGGTGCCGCCGGATACATGGATGCGATGTTTACATTCGTCGCGATTTCCCTTCCTGCCTACTTGTTCTTCTTGCTCGTGTCCCAAGTTCGGTCGGGTATCGCTCTCGACAACTGGATGGTCGCTCGATACCCACGCGGAACTTGGCAGTTCTCTGCCCAGATCGCATGGAACGGATTCGCGTTGCTTCTCATGATTGCGTGGTCGATCACGTTGGTTGCGTTCCTTTGAACACTGCCTCTGATCAAAACCCGATCGGATTGCCGTCGGACGTTGCGATTGCTACGATTTATTTGACGTCAACCGTGGTGGTTGGCGTGTATCCGGTTCAATGCGGCGAACCATGAAATGCACGGGAGAACGGGTGGTCGATTTTCCTTTCTTCTTGCAAGTCGTTCGCCCGTTCCCCGTGATTTCCGCCGTTACCCGACTGAAATGCCGCAGACGCACGTCGCGACTCCATGACCAACGCACAAGACGTAATGGCACTTCGGAAACTGACAGGGTACGGCGTCCTCCAATGCAAGCTGCTAATCGACGATGCTGGCTCACTTGAATCCGCTGTCGAACGTATTGAGAATGAAAGACCGCCGATCTTCTTTACGTCTTACAGCGGCATTTGCCCCGGTTGCTGCGCTGGACATCGCAGCCCTACACAGATGGATTGCCCGAACTGTGACTGGCTTCGCATCAAACCGCATGATCGCACTCGATGGGGCCATGCTGGACGTTGTCCGTCCTGCGGATTTCGTTTTCGCTGGGATGGTTCGGTCTGCTCGCATTGCGGGCACGGTGGAGATCGGTGACACTAGACTGACCACCAAGACGGCGGGTAACCATCGCGTGAACCGGAGAACGCGAGCTGAGCGATTTGGCCGTTAGAAACTTTCCCGCGCGTTCCCGGTTACGCGTACCGTTACCCGACTGAAATGCGCATGATCGTTCCACGATTCAAGATTCGCGTTTTGCTCATTGCGGTCGCTGCTTGCGCGTTGATTTTCATGGCTTTGCCTTCCCTGATGGCGGTCTACCATCGGTCCCGGCTGACTCCGGCTATCTCCAAGTGGCTTAGCGTCGAACGAGACGCCAGCCAAAAAGCTGAAATCGACTACAGGCTTGAACGTCTCGTATCCCTAGGGGTTATCGAACGCCATGAATTTATTCAAATTGCGTCCTTCGAGGATGGCCTTCCTGAACACGACATTTCACAAGAGTTAATGGCGCACGATTGCCCCCCAGCGGTGTATTGGGATTTCGCTAGTTCCAGCGATGCGCTACAAATGATCGTCGTGTGGTGCGAACCCGGTGACGAGGTGGCTTGGAAACGTTTCGTCAATGGCGATTAGCCCGATTCATGAGATACTTCTTTTGTTCAAGAATGCGGGTAACCATCGGTTGCAACGGAGGCCGCGAGTTGACGTTTTTGAAGTGGTGAGTCGTTCGCGCGGCCCCGCTGAACCGTACCGTTATCCCAACTAATGCGCGGAGGTGCCGACCGATCTCGCTTCGTAACTGTTCGATCCGCAGCACCCGACTGCCGGGGATGTCGGCTGACTTTAGTTCAAAGGGTTTGCTCGAAATCACGTCCGAACGTGACGTACCGCATCGCCGGAAAATCTTCCGGCCACGCGGATCTATTTTTTCCGGCGATGCGGAACGTCACGTTCTCCAAGTTGCTGCCCACGTTTCCCAATGCCCGAAGCTTGCGGTTCGTCTGGCATTGGAATGGTTTACTTTGCTGCAAGCTGCCGAAACGCGGACACTCTCGCCAATGGCTCGATTTGTCTTTTCCCACCGGGGCTCGCCATTGGCGAGAGAGTCCGCGTTTCGGCTCCCTTCGGTCGCCGTGCCCGACCCGCTGACGGTCGGCAACGCTCGAAACTTGCCGACCGACACAACGCCCGCTATGCTGTGGAACGGTGGTCACAACTGCCCAACGCTGATTCAATGCTCGATCCAATGCAATGGGATAACCACGGCATGCACCGGAGTGGCGGTGGTGCGGTTTTCTCGAAATCACGATTTTCGCCGCCACCCGGTGATGCCAACCGTTATCCGACTGAAATCGCCGCGATGACTACGACGTGAACCTGAACCCCTACGCACCGGCCGATCTCGAAACGCCTAGCGGTCCTCCAAATGCCCCTCGACGGTTCCGCCTTCGCTTGATACCTGCTGGCATCATTGGAACGATCGGCTCGATCTCGTTCATCGGCAGCCTGGGTGTGACTGTGTACTTCCTGTATCTGCTGCTCGTGCCGTCTGACGCTCCCTCGATTTCGGACCCGCGTGTTTACGGACCGCTGGTTCGATTCCCGATAGCCACGTTTGCGTCGGGGCTCTGGGTCGCATCCGCCGTTTGTATTTGGCATCGACGATACTGGGTTGGTGTCGCTATGCTTCTGGCTGGTGGCGTCATCGGTCAATTGCCCGACATGATACTCGATCAGTGATCTCCGACCGTGGCGGATAACCATGCCGTGCACCGGAGCGGCGTCAACGCGTTTTCTGATGGTTAGTTTTACTCTCGCCGCCCGGTGACGGCCGCCGTTCCCCGACTGAAATGAGGCTCCCAACTGGACACTGTGTTCGCAACTCTGGCGTTTGCCTTTCCGCCGATGCTTGCAATCGTCATTCGCAACAGAGTTCGCGCACTCCTATACGGAACAGTCGCTGTTTGGGCACTCATGGTTGCGGGCGCACAATACAATCTTGCGACTGATCCCAGATACAACAGCATTGCGCCAGCTATATCAATTGTGCTCGGTTGGCTTCCCGGCTTGATCTATTCAGGACTATGCGTGTCAATTGTTGTTGCTGCCTCTGCGATCTGGCATCGCAAAACCAATAAATTGCGTGAACGGTGACTCCCTGCAGATTTGCTGGCGGTTGCTGCGCACGGTATGATTGGGCCGTCGTCGATCGCTTGGATGACGTCAACGCCCGCCGGAAAAGCGGGGAACCAAACGATGCAACCGAGCGGCGACGTCGGGCGTTTTGAAGTGGTTGATCTTCCGTCGCCGCCGGCTGATCGTCAACGTTATCCGACTGAGGTGCTTGCGTTCACATGAACACCACACTCCGCCAAGAAGCCCCTGTTGACGCTACTCGGTCGGCATCGCGTATCGCCCGCCGCCGAAAACTCTGGTTCATTCTTGCGATGATCGTTCTCTTCTGTCTTCCCGTCGGTGTGCGTGCGGTTCGGTTGCACATGGGCTGGACATGGCCTCCCGGTCAATCACCACCTGAACGGATAGCTGACTACTTGCGGTCACTTTGACTCGCCCCTTGGTTCGTGCCACAAACTTGCCTCGGTTGCCCCAATCCGCTAATATGCTCGAAGCTTACACTGGCGGCGTCCCGCAGTTGTTTTCCGCTTGCGCGGCTCATGCTCGCTGGCGGTTCGCCTCGCAACCCATAATCGCGGATCTCCAGGAACACCACCCACTTCCCACCCGTGAGCGGGGCAAATTGCGTTAAGATGGGAAGCTTGCGGCAGCGGGCGAATGTTCCTCCACTGCCACCCCGAAGCGCAGCGTTGTAAGTCTGATAACCATTGCGTGCACCGGAGTCGGTCTTGCGGCCCTTTTCCAATGGAACGTGCAATCGTCCCGACCCGGTGACGCTGGACGTTCGCCGACTCACAGTGGCTCGATCTACGCCCAATCCTAAGCTAGTGAAATACGGAACACGAAATGGCAGACCTAACTCGATTCAATGCACAGCAATTAGCCGAATTCGATCGGGAAGTTCAAGAATTTCGTGCCTGGTATTTGGAAGCGACTCCTGACGATCGATCCGAATTTCGATCGTGGCTCGAAGACTTGGCACCGATTGCGATTCGACAGCCCTCGTCGCTGGCCTTCACACTGCTGTGCCGAGTGAACAACTACCAAACTGACGACGAAGGCAACGAAGTATACAATGGTGTCGTATGGCTAACGCCCAAAGCGATGCTTGGCGCGATTACGGCTTGGGATGCCGGAGACGAGTTCCTACCATCGCACTGGATGGAAACGCTTTGACCCTATATCGGCTCGACTACCGACTGCGGCGAACCATCCGATGCACCCGAGTCGGCGAGCCGGGCGTTTTGACAATGGAAGATTTCTCGCGCCGACCGGGTGATCGGTAACGTTACCGGACTGAATTCGTGCGCAGGCTGCGACAAATGAGCAACCCGCAATCACCGCCGTGAAGATGAACGTTTACGATCCATCACCGAGTGACGTTGCAGCCTGGGTTCAGCTCGGGAAACCGACTCCCTGGCCAGACCAAGACTGGGACATGTACGTCTGCAATGGGCTCAACGATGATCTAATCCTAGCGTACGCCAATGATCCGTCTTGCATTCAACGCGAGTTCTTCGTTCATTGCCTCTATCAACTTGTTGGCGATTTCACTGCATGGAGCACTGGCAACACGGTCCTAGCTGCACGGATCGAGGAGCTGCTCGCAAATGTCGACGCGAAGAGTCACGAAGATGTTCGCAAATGGCGTGATGAAACGATTGCACTCCGTGGTGGCGAGCTGTCGTTTGACCTAAACTATTGGGTTCATCATCTATACGCCGACCAAATCCCAGACGGCCGGTAACCATCGCATGCAACGGAGCCGGGCTTGCGGGATTTTACAAATGGAACATCAACCTTCCCGGCCCGCTGATGCGTACCGTTCGTCGTATCAAATGCATCGCCTCTTCTGTCTTCTGGTCCTTCTTGCTACTACCGGATGCTTTGAGAACGAAAACACGGACCCCCATGCTGATAAAACTGTGATGTTCTCCGTTCTAAGCAAACCTGAATTCAAAGCGGCATACGAACGCGCATTTACGCCGCTCAATTTCACCTCCGAGCAGGAGAAAGACGACTTCAGGGCTCGATTAGCTGAGGTCCGATCCGCCATTACTGACTCACTCGCAACGAAATGGTCAACACCCAACGACTTCCAAGTATCTGGAGACTTTGACTACTGTTTCCATACCTGCGGTGGTGTCTACAGCAAGCGAATCTTCTGCGAGGAATACGTTTCCACTATCCTTGATTCCCTTGGCAAGGTGGATCCGGGCGGAGAATGGACCTATCACACATCTTGCGAAATCGCTACCAATCACCCGAATCCCAAGACTGCCGGTGATGCGCTCGAAATGCGCGGCGAGATGTTCTTTAGGGATGGGACTTGTTACATTAATGGTGATCGAATGAGACGCGACCATCGCACGCAGCTAGGGTGCCCGGACTGACTGAAAACGACGAACCAGGGGATGCAACGGAGCGGCGGTGGTGCGGTTTCTCGTGAGATCAATGTCAACTCCCGCCGCCCGCTGATCCCAGACGTTCCCCTACTCGTCGAGCGTAAGCTGACGCATCGAACGATGACCCAAGCTGATCGCGAAACGGTAACTTTAGACGATCCACCGAGATCACGCCCAGTTTCGATCACGGTCCTTGCTTGGTTCCTGATTGTTGGCGGTGCACTGTTCTTGCTGATGAAACCGATCACCTGGTCGGAATTCACACTCGAACGAAACCTCTGGAACACGTTCTCGAAGGCCGCTTCACTCGTCTGTGGCATTGGGTTGCTCGGGATGCGCCGTTGGGCCGTTGTCCTATACTTCGGACTGTTCGCATTGAACTGCGTTTTGATCTATACATGGCCGCCGAATGAAATGGTGCTGGTACAATACTCCCGCCCCGGTCCAATCGCAGTAATGATGATTGTTCCGGCAATTGTGGCCGCCATTACTTTGCCGCGTTGGAAGGCAATGCGATGGTGATGGCAGCAACTAACCGACGGGGAACCATGAAATGCACGGGAGGACGGGTGGTTCGTTTTCTCGTCTGCTTGCAAGTCGTTCGCCCGTCCCCCGTGATTTCTACCGTTCGCCGACAAAACCATGAACGCATTGCTGCAACTATCCGCGATTGTCACGCTGACGGTATTCATCGGTTGTTCTAAACCCAACGACAACACACCGGCTGTTGTGCAATCCAGCGTCGCTGATGCCAACTCGATCGAACTAACCGAAGACGATGTTCTCGCCATCGCGAAACGTGAATTGGAGGTGCAGGACACGTGGGCGGATCGCGCGACATTCGAAGTTGAACGCGATGGAAACGAATGGCGTGTCTTTGTACAACGCCATCCTATCGTCCTCGGCGGACATCGATTCATTACGATTGACAATGACGGCAATGTCACGGATTACATGCGTGGACTCTGATAGCTTCCAACGAAATTCGCACCGACTGTGTCCATAAATTAGAACTCAACAGCTATGGTCGACGCAAACTTGCGGCAAACGACGGCGAACCATGAAATGCACGGGAGGACGGGTGGCCCGTTTTCTCGGCTGCTTGCAAGTCTTTCCCCCGTCCCCCGTGATTTCTACCGTTCCCCTGATCAATCACCGCAACATGCGGCCCAACGCGATGAGCCAAGCTGAACACGAAGACGTTACATCAGACATACCATCGGTATCGCGCCCGGTGTCGATCACTATCCTTGCATGGTTCCTCATCATCGGCGGCACCCTATTCCTGCTAATGAAACCGCTCACGTGGTCCGAGTTCACGCTTGAACGGAACCTTTGGAACACGTTTTCAAAGGGCGCTTCCCTCGTCTGTGGAATTGGGCTGCTCGCGATGCGACGTTGGGCTGTTGTCTTGTACTTCGGGCTGTTCGCGCTAAATTGCGTTCTGATTTACACTTGGCCACCGAACGAGACGGTACTTGAACACTATTCTCGCCCTGGTCCCATCGCGATGATGATGATCGTTCCGGTGATCATTGCTGCCATCACCTTTCCACGTTGGAACGCAATGCGATGGTGACGGGAAAACGAAATGCAGGGGAACCATGCGATGCAACGGAGCCGGGCTTGCAGGGTTTCCCGAATGGATAGTCAACTCTCCCGGCCCGCTGATCGCAACCGTTCGCCGACCACAGCAGCACAAACTCAATCCCCATCTCAATTGCCTGTGTCAAACAACCCGTACGACTCGCCGCAGACGGAGCGAGCTAGCGCATCCGGCGATGCCCAAAAGGAGCCGAATCGACCCACATTTGTTTGGATGCTTAAGGTGTACTGCGGGCTCACGATTGCTGTTGCCGCATGTGCGATTGGCGTAGTCGCAATGGGCGGCGATGGCCCTGCGACCGGTAGTTGGTTATACGATCTACTTGCTTCACTGATACTTGGCACAATGGTGTCACTGCTCTTAGAACCGTTAGTGCTACTTGCTTGGACATTTCGCTATCGATCCCGCACTTAGCTGGTGGGACCTCATGCCGTCGTCCAGCGCGATGGAGGTTGCTCGCGACTATGCGCCGCCAATACAATACACTTGGTTGCCCTAACGCCGCTGCGAATTGCGGCGAACCATGCGATTCAACGGAGCCGGGCTTGCATGGTTTTACAAATAGAAAGTCAAATTTCCCGGCCCGCTGATCGCCGCCGTTATCGCAACTAGAAGGTGCGCTGGAGCAGTATTGCGATGACATCGGGCGGCGTGTGATGCTCGCAACCCTTGGTCAGCACAATGACGGATGCGTCACCGGCGGGGCCGAAGGCCAGGCGGGCGATGCGTTCGGATTGGTGTGCTGACGCCCATGCTCGAACAGGTGCGCTGATGTGCTGACTCGAATAGGTGCGCAGACGACTCAGACCGAGATTGATGCTCGCGTCGTTGCGCGGTATGGTTGTGCTCGAAATAGGATGCCGTCTGGTGACGCTTGCCGAATGGACGCTACTGGCGATAACCATGCCGTGCAACGGAGCACGGCATGAGGCGATTAGACATGGAAACCACAAGGGCCGTGCCCGCTGACGGCCACCGTTATCCGATCGAAGAAATCGTATGGAACCACTGCCCTGCATCATTGGCCTAGACGCCGACGAACTTGCCGACATCAAACAGCGGTACGGTGGTCCAATGGTGTGCCACGAGCTATTACCGCAAATGATGGTTCGCGATCGCCAACTCTTTGTCCAATCCGCAAGTGGCGCTCGGCTCCTTCCGATTTCGCGAATGGTTTTTCACGGCATCTTCGCTGACGATCACGACTTCATCACTGGGCTAGCTATCTGGGCCGGTAAATGCCTGCCGAACGCTGCGGCGATGATGGACTGTCGGCTCAAATTGCCATGCTTGGCCCGTGCATTGCGTTTTACGTCATTCGCTGATCCTCCGCGTGGATACTCATCACCTGGCCTTGACTACATTGCCAGCGGGCCGTCCGTCGCAAAATGGGGCAACTGGCACTGTGGCGAGAACAAAGAACGGTTTGACCATTCGATGGTGACCGACAATGCCTCCATTGTCGAACCATTTATTTCTGGCGAGGCCATTCGTGTCGTTGTCATTGGGGACCGTGCGTGGCAGATTCGCCTCGAGGGTGACGACTGGCTAAAATCTATTCACCACGACACCGCTTCTTTGATTGATCTCGATTCCGCTTTAGTTACTGATACGCGTGCTGTTGCACGCGGATTCGGGCTTGAGATCGCTGCAAACGACTACATCGTTGACACCAATGGCGTCCCCCATTTGCTTGAGGTCAATCATATTCCGAACGTCACACGGTTTCCCGAGATTTGGGATGGCTACTCGACGTTTGTGCTCGACTGGCTGACGGAAGACTGCGGATAACCATGCCGTGCACCGGAGCGGCGTCAACGCGTTTTTTGATGGTTAGTTTTTCTCTCGCCGCCCGGTGACGGCGGCCGTTACCCGACTGAAATCACCTCGGCCTCTTCCGCACTTCATCGAAAACCGCAAAGCGGTTTAGCACCTATGGCAGTCATTACCACGCTTGGATTTGCCGGACGCACTGAAGAGGCGCTCGCATTTTACCGAGAGGCACTCGACGCAGAGACCGTGTTTCTGATGCGGTTCCGCGATTGTCCCGACCAATCGCACGCAGAACCTGGAATGGAAGACTTAATTTTTCACGCTACTTTTCGGATTGATGGCAGTGACTTCATGGCAAGCGATGTCGGGTTCAACGATATTGAGACCCCGCCTGAATTCGCAGGCTTTTCTCTCCTGTTGCGATTCGATTCAACAGAACGGGCGAAACGTGCGTTTGCGTGCCTCGCTGACCGTGGAACTATTGTCATTCCGTTTGAAAAATCTGCATTCACCGACTGGTATGGTATCGTGGTTGATCGCTTCGGCGTTTCGTGGAAATTCAACGTGCAACAAGACGGCGGGTAACCATCGCATGCAACGGAGCCGGCGGTCGGGCCGGTTTTGAAATCAACGCGTCTCGCGCCGGCCCGTTGATGCGTAGCGTTATCCGACTGGGCGCGTGACATTGCGCGGTCATTGTTAACGCACGATCAATGCTCGGCGTTTGTACGTCGATCTTCGGACAACAACAAACTCCCTGGCAACCATAACCTGTCGCAATACGTCAACACTGGCCTTCGTTCGGAACGTCACCGCCTGGGCCGAAGGCAACGCAACCACCACATGATGGAAAACTGGCTCTCACTACACACTTCCAATGTCTAACTCCTGTCGCAACTGGTTCTTCATACTGGTCGTTACCTTTATTGCCGGTTCAATCGCAATGAACATGATGCCGCCTGGTTTCGATCGCCATTTTCGTGGTATCCTTATTGGTGCTTTGGTCTCTTGTGTCACGTTCGCTGCAGCGGTACTTTCGTTTGTCGCATTGATTGGCTGGGCCGTTGCGTCGCGGAGAAACCACGACGAGAACAAACGCGCAGCACCGCCCCCGAACAGCCCAGACGGCGGATAACCAAGACATGCACCGGAGTGGCGGTGGTTACATCTTTCGTCTGCTTGCACGTCGTTCGCCGCCACCCGGTGATGTCAACCGTTATCGGTACTAAACCTTGGAGTTGTGACGCGACGTTCGTGACATCGATCGTGAACCGAATGTGTCGCAACCTTACCGGACCGAATCGCTTCACGAAACGTTCGGTGAATTGATCGAACACACGCCGTGCTCGACATGCCCGCGTGATGCATCGCGACCAACAACAATGTCGGACACTCCGACGACGATCGACTCTCTTTCGGAAGCGTTGCAATTTGCTTGCTGGACGACTCAACGCCCGATATGCTGACCTCGAAGTCACGCGGACTTCCTCACCGATTCAACGCTCGTTCCGGACGACCGATAACAATGTCGTGCACACGGAGCACGGCTTGCACGTTTTCACAAGTGGAAAGTTGTCTCTCCGTGCCCGGTGACGACCGACGTTATCGGACTGACTCCTCAGCTGCTCCGCGTGTTTGCTTGCACAAACGAGTGCTGCAACGCTTGGTTTTTGGTGCGTCTTTCGGCTCTTGCGTTAGTTGCTCGCCGATTCAAACGCCTTAATCCTCCGTTGGCGATTGCCACACCCCACGCCGCTCGCAACCCTCGATGTTGCTCGCTGTTGTCGTTTGCTGATCCAACGACGACGTTTTCCATTCTTCGTTTAACGTCTGCAAGCACCGTCGGATGACAATGCACGTTTACTTGCCGACCCGGTCAACGCCAAATTGCTTGCCGCCCGAACCAATGCCCGTTAAGCTGTGGCAGCGTTGTTGCCACTTCCCGATGTTCGATCAACGCCCGTCCATAAATGCCGATAACCATGCCATGCACCGGAGTGGCGGTGGTCACGTTTTTTTGAGATCGCGTCAACCGCCGCCACCCGGTGATGGCCACCGTTATCGAAGTTGTTGCCTTAGTGCAGCAACCGTTAACTTCAAACTAATTATGGCCCCTTCCGGTGTCGATCCCTGCCCGTGACAGTTGGCAAACTCTCCGCCAAGCAAAGTCGTGTGGTAAAGACCTGTCCACAGGCTTTTGTAAAGATGAAACTTCATTTTCAACCTTCGATAACCATGCGGTGAACCGAAGTCGCCGGTCCACCTGTTTAAAATGTATGAGTCTCTTAGCGGCGACTCGGTTACCGCTGACGTTATCGCACTGAACTGGAACACACGATTGTTTTGAACGAACGTTTGCTTCGGTCACGCGGATTTGTTTTTTGCTGCGAACCGTAACTTAACTGCTCGCCGCTTGATTGACTGGAATGCAATTCCTCCGACACAATTGATTCACTTTGGTCACGTTGATCGTCGCGAAAACAACATTTCGTCCTCGGGGCAATCTGTCACCGACATGGCCGAAGGCTAAACGAACAACTGACCTGGCCGCACAGGCAACCGTCACTGCAACCCAATCCGTCGCCAACCCAACACTTACATTTGCGCCGCGGTCGTGTTGATTGCACGCGGCAAAACAGCACGACATCGGTTCGGCAATTCGCTTGATGCGCGGTCAGCAGCGCGGTAAGATGTGCTCGTCGGTGACCGCACGTTTGTGGTCACGTTCTCGCCGCTGCAAATTTGGCGATAACCACGCCATGCACACGGAGCACGGCTTGCGAGTTTTTACAAATGGATGCCAAACTCTCCGTGCCCGGTGATGGCAACCGTTATCGGACTGACTCCTCAGCTGCTCCGCGTGTTTGCTTGCACAAACGAGTGCTGCAACGCTTGGTTTTTGGTGCGTCTTTCGGCTCTTGCGTTAGTTGCTCGCCGATTCAAACGCCTTAATCCTCCGTTGGCGATTGCCACACCCCACGCCGCTCGCAACCCTCGATGTTGCTCGCTGTTGTCGTTTGCTGATCCAACGACGACGTTTTCCATTCTTCGTTTAACGTCTGCAAGCACCGTCGGATGACAATGCACGTTTACTTGCCGACCCGGTCAACGCCAAATTGCTTGCCGCCCGAACCAATGCCCGTTAAGCTGTGGCAGCGTTGTTGCCACTTCCCGATGTTCGATCAACGCCCGTCCATAAATGCCGATAACCATGCCATGCACCGGAGTGGCGGTGGTCACGTTTTTTTGAGATCGCGTCAACCGCCGCCACCCGGTGATGGCCACCGTTCGCCAATCAAAAGAGTGACACACAATGCAATACCACAACGGCACGTCTGAACAGCTGGTCCTCGATGCCGAAGCCGTAACCATTGGCATTAAAGGCGACAATGTTGAAATGTGCCGCAACTGCAAAATCTTGCGCAACGATGCTGGAAACTTAGTTGTCGACGTTATCCCTCGACTGAACGCAAAATACACCGCCGCGATCCCCGACGATGCCATGGTTTCGCAGGCTGCAGACGGCGAGATTGCGGTATTCATTGAACCGACCGATCCTGCGGCTCAACTGATTCGTCAGCTTTGGCACGACCAAGAACGCCTGATTCGCGAATCCAACTAACTGGCACTGCAAACCGCCTTGACACTGTCTCGCTTGAAACAACGACACGATTGGCGATCAATTCACAATCATCCATCTGGGAACTCCGTGAAGGTAAAGATGGCGAACCATCCGATGCACCCGAGTCGCCGAGCCGGGCGTTTTCAAATTGAAGATCAACCCCGGCGACCGGGTGATCGGTAACGTTCCGTCAGTCTTTCTTGATTTTCAACTTTCAGATGTCCCTCTTTGTCTACCAACTCGCCATGAACCTATCTGCCTCGAATTTTTGCGTCTCCGCTTTCTTTTGTCTGCTTTCACTAGGCGTACACAACGTCGGAAGTGCTGCAATCGTTTTCACGATGCAAGAGTTTGGGGGAGGCGTCGTGCTCACGGGCACTGGAAGTGTCGATTTAAATGGCAGCGGGTTTATTTTAAGCGAAGTCGCGAACCAACTCGCCTCTGTTGAGCCTGATTTTGGAATTGGAGTGGGCTACGACGTAGGGACGCCGTTGGACTTATATTTTTCTCCTACGCCTTTGGGAAACACAAATCCACTGACTATAGGTCCTGGAGTAGCTGAACTGTCTGCTACTTCATCAAGCGGCGACGGGATCTTCATTCAATTTAACGACGATCCAGCTGGATTTTTCGTTTTTGCTTTGCCTGCAGGTTACATATCGAATAGTCCAATCTCTGGGACGGCGACATTCACTGGACACTCACTTTCATCACTTGGAGTCATTCCCGGCACATACCGCTGGGACTGGGACTCAGATTTTGCAACACTGACTGCCACGTCTGTTCCAGAGCCATCTGGTACTGTCTTTCTAGGGTCATTTGCCATTCTCGCGTGGATCGCTGTTACAAGACGGAACCATCGCATTCAACGGAGGACGGGTGGTCAGTTTTCTCGTCTGCTTGCAAGTCGTTCGCCCGTCCCCGCTGATGCGTAACGTTCTGTGACTGAATGATGGCCATATCCAAACACGCTTCTGTCACCGACAAACCATGTACCTGCGATTTACTGCAAAGAACCGCAAACGATCCGTCTTACCCCATCGTCTTTGACACGGACACGAACGAATACCATTTCACCTGGAACGATGGCGCGCTACTCGTCATCCGTCATTGCCCTTTTTGCGGGGGAGCTGCACCCGAATCGAAACGCGATCTTCTATTTGCGCAGATTCCCGGTCCTGAAGAATCTCGTCTCGCAAAACTGCTAGAGGGCGTGACGACAATGGACGACGCCATCAATCGCTTTGGCAAACCTGATTACGATAGAACATCAACATCGTGCCGCGACGAAACTGAAGATGCAGGTCCACGTATCGCACACCATCGGCTTATTCAATACCATGAACTTTCTGATGTCGCCGAGATATGGATTACCGAACGAACTGATGGCAGTGTCCACTGGGAACTGCATGGTAAGTATGTTGGTCTGAACGCACGGTAGACCCAGTACAAGAAGCACAGAACCAAGGCATGAACACGGAGCGACCGATCGTGTTCTTTGGTAGTTAGAAACCGGATTGCGGTCGCCCGGTTATGCCGACCGTTCCCCGAAACAAGTTTGATGCTGACACTGCAACGTGCCGTCGAACAGATCAACGCGACACTTCCCGTTGACGAACGATGGACCGCCGACGATTTCTGCCGAATTATTTCGAGTGCACACGAAATCAATCGCCATCTCTATCTTCCCGACGAACCACGGATCGTTAAACGCGCGGTACCACTCGATGGTGACACGCCAATTCACGGTGACTACCTCGCAATCGTCTGGTGGGCGCACTGGCCGAGCCTCATCATCGAGTCATATGCCGACGAATACAATCTTGCGGAACGCGCTGAAACCTGCACGCGATCGTTTGACAGAACCTGGTTGTTCGTCAACGGACGATTGCGCGATTCCAAGTTCGTGGACTCTGATTCCGTGCCGGGATACAATGTCCACTCAACCGTCTGTGGATACCTCTTCGCTATTCAAGACGACGGGGAACCATGAAATGCACGGGAGAACGGGTGGTTCGTTTTCTCGTCTGCTTGCAAGTCGTTCGCCCGTTCCCCGTGATTTCTACCGTTCCCCGACACAAATGAGGCTCCCCACTGGACGCGGTGTTCGCAACTCTGACGCTACTATTTCCGCCGATACTTGCAATCGTCAGTCGCAGCAGGGGTCGCGAGATTTTATACGGAGCGGTCGCTGTTTGGGCTCTCATGGTTGCGGGCGCTCAATACAACCTTGCGACTGATCCGGAATACAACAGCCTTGCGCCGGGCATATCAATTGTGGTCGGTTGGCTCCCCGGATTGGTGTATTCGGGACTGTGCGTCTCGATTGTTGCCATTGCTTCTGCGATATTGCATCGAAACACCAACGAGACACCTGAACGATGACTTCACGCGGATGTACTGGCTGTTGTTTCGTGCGTTACAATTGTGCCGTCGTCGATCACTTGGATGACGTCAACGCCCGCCGGAAAAGCGGGGAACCAAACGATGCAACCGAGCGAGGAAGTCGGGCGTTTTGAAGTGGTTGGTCTTCCGTCGCCGCCGGCTGATCGTCAACGTTCGCCGAAAGGAATAATCGTGAGCTTCTTCGGGAAACTCTTTGGTCGCAAGTCAAATGCGGTTACTGATCCAGACAAAGTTCCCGACGCTTTCAAACAAGTCGCTCCGGTGTTTGACGAAATCGGAGCTGAAACGCTTGGATGCTGCCCCGAAAACTGGACGAACGCCGTTCTAACCATTACCTGCGACGGACGAAGGATTGATTACTCCCTCAAGAATCATCGCGGAGAGCAAGGTACTGCCACGATAACGCCTCTACTCGCACAATTGGCCGAAAGACTCTATTCATTGATGGCGTCAAATGGTGACCGCTGGACAAAGGCGGAACTCCGATACGATCAAGATGGAGACTCATGGAAGTTCAAGTCGAACTTCTCGTACGATTGATGGGCTTGCCGTCAACAACACAAATCGGCGAACCATCGCATGCACGGGAGTGGCGGTGGCCAGCGGATTTTCAAATCAACATCAACTCCCGCCACCCCGTGATGCGGGTCGTTATCGGACTGACCCGTCAGATGTTTGACGTGTTCGGTTGCACTTGCGATTACTGCGACGGTCGATTGCAATTTTGTTGTTAGGCATTTGCGTTAGCGGGCTTGCGATACAACCGTCTTGATCCTTCGTTGATGATTTCCACAACGTACGCCGCTCGTAAGCCGAACCTGTGCTTGCCGTTGGCGTTTGCTTTTTGCACCGCAAGGTTTTGGATCCTTCGTTTACGGACAACACCCGATTGCTTGCTGCACGAATCAACGCCCGTTAGACTGTTGCGCCGCGGCTTCCTCTGCCCAACACCCGTTAATAAAATCCGATAACCATTACATGCACCGGAGTGGCGGTGGTCACGTTTTTTCGAAATCGCGACTTTCGCCGCCACCCGGTGATGTCGAGCGTTATCCGACTGACCCTACCTTCAACGATTGGCAACCCAATGCTTCAACGTTACTTTTCTATTGCAACCGCTTCCGCAATCCTTTTGTTCGCAAATGTGCATGCTAATGCGGACCTCGTCTATGATGTCAATTTCGATGGCGTGGATATTGACATAGTCGGCTTTGTTAAAACTGACGGTTTTCTTGATCCGGGTCCGATTAGTTCGCTTGCGTTTAGCAGTCACGTCATTGACTTCTCGCTTTCTGTGACATCGAGCGCAGCGACAACAACCTTTACTTCTTCCAACTCAATATTTGGCAATGCGGCTGGTGGCTCACTTTCCGAAGTGGAGTACTCACTGTCCTCCTCCCAGCTACTTCTTCACGCTGCGCCGGACTTAACATCGAACGGCGGTTTATTTCTTAACCAGAACGTCGTTGGACTCGACGACTTCGTGCAATTCGGATTTGAATCGGATTTTGGATTCGTTGGAAATCCGGTTACATTCCGATTTGCTGGACCTGGCTCCCATGATCGAATTGAGGACGGGGCTGGCTCGCGAGCCGACTTTACCGGTATCGGCTCTCCGCTTGTATTCGGGACTGCTACCGCTGTCCCAGAGCCATCGTCACTCGCGTTTTTTGGATTGGCGACTGCTCTGCTTGGATCATCCCGATTGCGTCGTCGAAAAAACGCTTTTTGCATCCGCGAAAACGGATAACCATCGCGTGAACCGGAGAACGCGAGCTGAGCGGTCTGGTTGTTAGAGACATTTTCGCGCGTTCCCGGTTACGCGTACCGTTCGCCGACTGAAGACATGTCCGCACGAGTACGCAACACGAACGCTTTGGTCGCCTGTTTGCTAATCGCCACGATTGGCTGTGGCCCTAGGACCGAAACCTTCGATAACGCATTGGACGTTCCGAGTGGCTCGGTCGTCGAGGTTCCTGCAATCGCGACACAGATTTCCGTGACCCACCTATCCGGACAGCATCGCGCGACCTTCACTGCTGATCTGCCCGACGTGAAACAATGGGTTAATGACCTTCGAGCCCTCAAACCCGAGCTAAACGCCAACCCGCCTTCTGAGGACTCGCTCGCGGACGCCAATGAATACCTGAAGCCGACCATGATCAATGAGGAACGTGAGGCATTCACGCTGCGGATGGGGTCGCCCAGCGGCTTCACCGAAGACATGCTAAAATTTGTGGTCGTTCAATCTCCACGCGGGGGAGTTACGACCCTTTGGCACGATCCGGATACATCGAGCAACTACCTCTGGGCCGTATACAGGTAGCGGCGAACCATCCCGTGCACCGGAGTCGGGCTTGCGCGTTTTCACGAATTGACACTCAACTTTCCCGACCCGGTGACGGGTGACGTTATCCGCACTATGCTCGGAGGTTGCGGGTTGGTGCTGTTCGATTCGGTTCGGGCACCGCTTTGATGTTTTGCTCTTTGCTTGCGAGTCCGGTCGCGACGCACCGAACGGCCGGCGTGGAGACGCGATTGGCCGTTCGCCAGCCTCAATCGCCGGCCCTTCGAAACGTCGCGACCTCCAAGGCGATGCCAACGTTTCCGTTCCGCATGCGCCTTGCGTTTTCACACGGTTGGACGATTTTGCTCCGCTGCATCCTCCCGGAAACGAACGCAACGTCGGCCTGGAGACTTGTTCGCCGCTTCAACGCTACGCTGTTTTGGCCGACGTTGCGTTCGTTTCCTCACCCGCCCTGACCGATTGTTTGCTTTCTTGACTTTGCCGGAGGTATACTCGTTACCACGGCGTGATCGCCGATCCATGCCCGAAGCGGATCTCCAGGAACACCAGCTACCGGCCCCGCGTCTGACGGGTGAATGATTCAGGTTTTTGAGCGGTGTTTGGCAGCTTGATTTGAGCCTTCGTGTCTCCGGTGCAACGGATTGATCCCTTTTTGCGTCGTCGGCGCGTACCGGTATCGCAGCTTCTTGCATTCATTTGCTTTGAGTCGTGCTAAACCGCTAAGTTCGGTTGGAGGTCGTAGCCCAGTTCGGTCGCTCGACGACGAAGACTAGCTACCAACTTCTCTTGGAATCGACCGTTATACGCGTCCGCTCCAATGTCCTTATACGGTCGGCCGGTTTTGAGCATCGTGTAGACAATGATCGCTAACTTGCGTGCGATCGCCGTGATCGCACTGGCTGCGCCGTCGCGTCCTCGCAGGCGACGACCGAAGGCACCTAAAGCACACTTGGACTGGATCAACGTCTGGGCGCAAACGCGAAGCGTTTGTGCCACTCGATTGCTGCTGCGATGTGTCGGGCTCTTCCCCTTCTTCTGCTTTTTACCGCCCGACTTGTTGGCCTCGGGGCAAAGGCTCAGCCAACTCACGAAATGCTTTTCGGTGGGGAATGCGTCTACCGTGATGCCGATCTCCGAGACAATTTGAAGTGCGGAGTGCGCACCGATCCCGTCAATGCTAGTCAGGTCCACACCCAGCATCTCGTAAAGCATCGTTCGCGTATCGAACTTCGGTTCGTTGGTTGTCTTGCTGCGTTGTTTGGCTCGCGGTGGTTTGGCGAGCGGCTTGCCACCGGACTGATCATCAAACTGCCGTAGGTAAGCTTCGATCTGATTGTCGACCTCGACAATCTTCTGGTGATAGTAACGATACAAGTCCATGGCCTGACGCAATGAGAACAAGTGCTCGTCTCGCCAGTTGCCTTGCAGCGCTAAGGCAATCGTTGCCTCGTCGTTCTTGCACTTTTCGTTCCGCAGCTTGGCAAGCTGATGCGGATCACGCTCGCCAGCCAGGATGGCGTCGATGATCGCCATACCCGTCGCGCCAAGGATGTCGCTAATCACTTCGGTGAGTTTGAGGTTCATCTGCTCCATCGCTTTTTGCATATGTTGGATATGCTGGGCCGCACTCTTGACGAGCATCTCGCGTTGTCGCATGTACGCTCGCAAGACGATGATCTGATCTTCTGGCCGGAACGATCCGGTGAGCAGACCGAATGTGTGCAGCGTCTGGATCCATTGACAGTCCAGCACGTCGGTTTTGCGGCGAAACTTCTTGATCTGACTCGGCTCGACCAGAATCACGGTAAAGCCACGACGCTCAAGCACCTCAAACAGTGGAATCCAATAGACACCGGTAGACTCCATCGCAACGGTTTCGATGCGGCACTCGCTGAGCCAATCAGCGATCGCATCAAGGTCGGCGGTGAAGGCTCCAAAGCTGCGAACCGGATGCTCCGCGTCACGATCTTTCGGCACCGCAACGAAGTGGACATTCGCTGCGATGTCGATTCCCGCCGCGTTGGCGTTGACTTGTTTGAGCGATTCGATCGGTGGCGGTGCGTTGTCGACGGGCAGCCCACCGCGCCGCGTCGTGCGTGGTTTCGCCGAAGCGTTGCGAACTTCGAGCGGTTTCTTATTACCACTGACGCCTTGCTTGTTTTTGCGTTTCTTGCGTGACACAATGGAAGCTCCTGAGTGCCAGAGATGAAGGGACTTGGGAAGAAGGGCACGGATCGGGCGTACTCGACATATTGCTGTTTAGGTTCTCCAACGAGGTCTTGTTGAAAAGCGAAGGCCAATCAACGTGCCATCAATGCCAACGTCAAGAGTCAAGCAGGACCAAGATAACCAGCGGGGTAAAACCACCAATCCGCAGACGGTCTCCGCGACCCGATCCGTGCATTTTGATTCTCACAAATCACAACATGACGTGCAACCAAAAACTAAAAACCTGTTCCTCCAAAGCCACCCCGAAGCGCAGCGTTGTAAGTCTGGGCCTGCACAAAAACTGTTCCGCTGACGACCAAAACGCGGGTAACCAAGCCGTGCACCTGAGGACGGCTTGCGCGGTTTAACGAATGGAAAATCAATCGTCCGTCCCAGGTGACGGCAGACGTTATCCCAACTAATGCGCGGAGGTGCCGGCTGATCCTGCTTCGTTGCGGTTCGATCGG
The DNA here is from genome assembly GCF_007860125.1 of Rubripirellula tenax. NCBI lineage: Bacteria > Pseudomonadati > Planctomycetota > Planctomycetia > Pirellulales > Pirellulaceae > Rubripirellula > Rubripirellula tenax. The sequence goes on along the minus strand of NZ_SJPW01000010.1, from coordinate 13,903 downwards.
CAACGCTCGACTGCCGGGGATGCCGGCCGACTTTTCGTTAAACGCTTGACTCGAAATCACGTCCGAGAACGGTGGTCACCACTGCCCAACGCGGATTCAATGCAATGGGATAACCACGGCATGCACCGGAGTGGCGGTGGTGCGGTTTTCTCGAAATCACGATTTTCGCCGCCACCCGGTGATGCCAACCGTTATCCCAACTAATGCGCGGAGGTGCCGACCGATCTCGCTTCGTAGCGGTTCGATCCGCAGCACCCGACTGCCGGGGATGTCGGCCGACTTTGCTTCAAAGGGTTTTCTCGAAATCACGTCCGCCACGCCGCTCGCATTCCTTGATAGTGTTCACTGTTGTCGTTTGCTGAACCAGCGTGAACGTTTTCGATCCTTCGTTTACCGTCTGCTGGGCCCGTTGGATGCAATGCCCGTTTACTTGCCGACCCGATCAACGCCCAATTGCTTGCCGCCCGAACCAATGCCCGTTAAGCTGTGGCGACGTGGTTGCCACTGCCCAACACTCGGTCAACGCCCGTCCATAAATGCCGATACCCAACACATGCACCGGAGTGGCGGTGGTCACGTTTCTTTGGAATCACGTCAATCGCCGCCACCCGGTGATGTGAAACGTTATCCGACTGAAATGACCATTTGGACTGAAACACAACCGAGCGACTACGTCGACGCGTTTGACGCAGCGATCGGTAGCTGGTGGTACTATCTTACGTTCCTCCTTCCCGGCTTGGTTTACCTGCTTCCCGCTGCCAAGCGGTGGCGGTACATACTTTGGCTTGTCCCCGTCGCGTTCATTGCGTCGTGCTTTGGATACTTGGTGTATTGGCGGTCTATCGACTGGGCCTTCCTAGACTACTACGAACGAACAGGCTACCTTGAAACAGCCGACACCTGGTATGTCTTCATGCCATTCATTCGCGGCATCCCTAACGCATTGGCTGCAACGACTGTTTGCACTATTTCTGCCTGGGCCATTTCCTGTCGTCCGCAGCGGTCGATGCACATGGACCTAGAGCTGCTTGGATGCGATTCTACGTCACCCAATCCAACTTCGTCTAACAATCCATACGAACCGCCCCGCACTATTTCCCCTGACCGCGGAGAACCAAAGGATGCACCGGAGTGGGGCTTGCGGCCGTTTCCTGATGGTTGCTTTTTTCGTCCCCACCCGGTGATCCTAGACGTTATCGGTACTAAACGTTGGACTTGTTGCGACGTGTGTGACGTCGATCATGAATCTTTCGCCGCGTCTCATTCGTGGCTGACGAATCTGGAACCGACACTTTGACCGCACGATGCACGATGCAACTCGACACCGCTCGTGACGACATCGAGACCGGATTGGATCACTGCTGCGGGACCGCGTCGGATTTACTTGCTGGACGACCCAACGCTCGGTATGCTGATTTCGAAGTCACGCGGACTTCCTGAACGATTCAATGCTCGTTCCGGACGACCGATAACAATGTCGTGCACACGGAGCACGGCTTGCGCGATTTCACAAGTGGAAAGTTGTCTCTCCGTGCCCGGTGACGACCGACGTTACCCGAATGACCTCGTGACAACTCCAGATTCGCTAATGGACATCCGCGGCAAGCGTATCGCTGAAATCTGGCAACGCATTGTGTTGGACGAAAACGGGATGGATTACTGGGACAACTTCTTTCGGTTGTGCGACGGATTCACGTTTTCACTTCCATTCGACCAAACCGTAGTGCTAAAGAATTGTGAACTGCCCACAGGCGCTGAACGGTTTGATGACGATCATCTAACTCCGATTTTCGCATCACCCATCACTGACCTCATGTGTCCGGCCGACGCAAGGTTTGCGGATATGGACACTTCTTTCCTTCGACTTGTATCTGGTCTTTGGATTTCGCAGGTCACAGGTTTCTCTGCCGGTGCATGCGCGACGGGTGTTTTTCACGGATTCGATGACCCGTGGCACGACGGTGATGAACCCTGTCCACTTGTCTCGTACTTCAAACATGACGGGTAACCATCGCATGCAACGGAGCCGGGCTTGCGAGTTTTCACGAATGGGCACTCAAACTTCCCGGCCCGCTGATGCGTACCGTTATCCGACATCCTTGTCGGTTAGCGGCGCGATTCAGCGGATTCGTAGTTGCTACGGTCCACTGATTCGCAACCTCGTTGGACTTGATATCGCCAATGAGGGCGTAGCGTTGCGCTACGCGAATGTTAGACTTACGTGGACCGTTCGCAAGGGCGGTGCTTGTAAGTTCCCTTCACGGTGCGACCTTCGGGTCGGAGTTTCGGTTGTCCAAATGCTCACCGTCGCAGGCTTCGCACCGGAGGAGCCCGCAACAGCTGCGAGCGGATAACCAACGATTGCAGCGGAGTTCGCGGCCGACGGTTCACGTCATGGAGACGTGGCGGGCGCGAACCCGCTGAATCGCGCCGTTATCCGATCTAAGGGAAACGCTTGCTCAACACGACATCATCACTGTAATGTTGCGACTAATCGTCATCGCAGGGACATTCCTAATTGCGGCAATTATTCTTGCCACTGCAATTCCAGCGTTCTTCAACGCGGCATGGCTTGCTGCGTTCGGTACCGAAACGACGGGAACCGTGATATCCCATCAAGCCCGTGCAGGGGGCAGCACAAAGCGGACGCCAATGCTCTATCCTGTCGTTGAGTTTTCCTACCTTGGCGAAACCGTGCGTTTCACCGAGGAGAAGGGGCAAGAAGGCAAGGCTGGACGGTTGGCGGGCAACGTCCCTGTCTATTTCAACGCGGACAACCCCGCGACAGCCTCGGTCAGCACGTTCATTTACTTGTGGTACGACCCGCTTGTCCGTATATTGATTTCGTCGCTGTTTTTCGGGATGGGTGCTTGGATGTTACGTTCTTCCCGCTCTGCGACCGAAACTTCACGACATGTTCGCGGATCTCCAGGAACACCACCCACTTCCCACCCGTGAGCGGGGCAAATTGCGTTAAGATGGGAAGCTTGCGGCAGCGGGCGAATGTTCCTCCACTGCCACCCCGAAGCGCAGCGTTGTAAGTCTGATAACCATTGCGTGCACCGGAGTCGGGCTTGCAGCCGTTTCCAAATAGAACATGCAATCGTCCCGACCCGGTGACGCTGGACGTTATCCCAACTAATGCGCGGAGGTGCCGACCGATCTCGCTTCGTAGCGGTGCGATCGGCAACGTTCGACTGCCGGGGATGCCGGCCGACCTTGGTTCAAACGGTTTTCTCGAAATCACGTCCGAACGTGACGTACCGCATCGCCGGAAAATCTCTTGGTCACGCTGATCTATTTTTTCCGGCGATGCGGAACGTCACGTTCTCCAAGTTGCTGCCCACGTTTCCCCATGCCCGAAGCTTGCGGTTCGTCCGGCATTGGAATGGTTTACTCCGCTGCAAGCTGCCGAAACGCGGACACTCTCGCCAATGGCTCCATTTGTCTTCTCCCACCGGGCCTCGCCATTGGCGAGAGAGTCCGCGTTTCGGCTCCCTTCGGTCGCCGTGCCCGACCCGCTGACGGTCGGCAACGCTCGAAACTTGCCGCACGATTCAATGCCCGCTATGCCGTCGAACGGTGGTCACCACTGCCCAACGCTGATTCAATGCTCGATTCAATGCAATGGGATAACCACGGCATGCACCGGAGTGGCGGTGGTGCGGTTTTCTCGAAATCACGACTTTCGCCGCCACCCGGTGATGCCAACCGTTATCGCACTGAATTGGAACGCGCGATTGTTTTGAACGAACGTTTGTTTCGTTCACGCGGTTTTGTTTTTTTGCTGCGAACCGTAACTGAACTGCTCGCCGCAGCTTGCTTGATTGACTGGAATGCAATTCCTCCGGCACAATTGATTCACTTTGGTCACGTTGATCGTCGCGAAAACGACACTTCATCCTCGGGGCAATCCGTCACCGACGTGGCCGAAGGCTAAACGAACAACTGATCTGGCCGCACAGGCAACCGTCACTGCAACCCAATCCGTCGCCAACACAACCATTGCATTTGCGCCGCAGTCGTGTGATTACGCGCGGCAAGACGGCACGACATGGGTTCGGCGATTCGCTTGATGCGCGGTCAGCAGCGCGGTAAGATGGTGACCGCACGTTGGTGGTCACCTTTTCGCCGCTGCAAATTTGGCGATAACCACGCCATGCACACGGAGCACGGCTTGCGAGTTTTTTCAAATGGATGCCAAACTCTCCGTGCCCGGTGATGGCAACCGTTATCCGACTGAAATCCCTTCGCGGCTGTCGCCTTGATTCGCGATGTTGTTCCATCGGTCCTCATGTTCGACGACGGTTGCGCTCAATCGCGTCACCCAGCGGGCCGAAGGCTGCCCGGTCATGCCTGGTTGGTCAACCCGGTGTTCGGTTCTGTCGTACTGTTTGCTCGGTCATTCATGCTCGTGTTGGCGATTCGACGCTTTGCCCTTTGCTTGCACGCCCGGCGGCGACGTACCGTATCGGCGACGATCTTCCTTGGTCACGCATTTTTACTGATCGTCGCCGATACGGAACGTCGCCGCCTCCAGGGTACTTTCAACCATAACTGCGTAGCCAACGCCTGATCGAACGGGCGAACCTGTTGGAGACCTTTTCCCCGCTTCAAACCTTTGCGAGAACGTCAAATTCGCCGACGACGATTGATTTTGTCCCTTCCGGGCCATCATCGTCGGCGAATTTGACGTACTCGCAATCCCTTCGGTATACTGGCGTTGCGACTGACCGCCTCGTAAACCATGCTCGATTGTGGGTGGCGACGTTCCGTCGTTATTTTTCCGCTCGCGCGGCTCGTGCTCGCTGGCCGTCCCCATGCTCACCATACGGCGGTTCGGATCTCCAGGAACACCACCCACTTCCCACCCGTGAGCGGGGCAAATTGCGTTAAGATGGGAAGCTTGCGGCAGCGGGCGAATGTTCCTCCACTGCCACCCCGAAGCGCAGCGTTGTAAGTCTGATAACCATGGGTTGCACCGGAGCCGGGCTTGCGGGCGTTTTCTGATGGTTGACCTTTCCCTCCCGGCCCGGTGAACCCGGACGTTATCCCGACGAAAGCGCGGAGTGCCGACCGGATGCTTGCGATTGGGCTTTGCATCGCCCGAATGCCGGGTGTGCCGACTGGCTTTGATGCAACGGTTGTCTCGAATTGACGTACGAACACGACGT
>NZ_SJPW01000010.1:0-8629 GCF_007860125.1 Rubripirellula tenax | reverse complement strand
CACGATTCAATGCCCGCTATGCTGTGAAACGGTGGTCGCAACTGCACATCGCTGATTCAACGCTCGATCCAATGCAATGGGATAACCACGGCATGCACCGGAGTGGCGGTGGTGCGGTTTTCTCGAAATCACGATGTTCGCCGCCACCCGGTGATGCCAACCGTTATCCCAACTAATGCGCGGAGGTGCCGACCGATCTCGCTTCGTAGCTGTTCGGTCGGCAACACTCGACTGCCGGGGATGCCGACTGACTTTTCTTCAAACGGTTGCGTCGAAATCACCTCCGAACGTGACGTACCGCATCGCCGGAAAATCTTCCGGCCACGCGGATCTATTTTTTCCGGCGATGCGAAACGTCGCGTTCTCCAAGTTGCTGCCAACGTCTTACCATGCCCGAAGCTTGCGGTTCGTCCGGCATTGGAATGGTTTACTCCGCTGCAAGCTGCCGAAACGCGGACACTCTCGCCAATGGCTCTATTTGTGTTTTCCCACCGGGCCTCGCCATTGGCGAGAGAGTCCGCGTTTCGGCTCCCTTCGTTCGCCGTGCCCGACCCGCTGACGGTCGGCAACGCTCGAAACTTGCCGCACGATTCAAGTCCCGCTATGCTGTCGAACGGTGGTCACCACTGCCCAGCGCTGATTTAATGCTCGATTCAATGCAATGGGATAACCACGGCATGCACCGGAGTGGCGGTGGTGCGGTTTTCTCGAATTCACGACGTTCGCCGCCACCCGGTGATGCCAACCGTTATCCCACTGGGCGCGTGGAGATGCGCGGTCTTCATGCTCGGGCATTGGTGCGCGTGATTTCATGTCCGAAATTGGTGCGCTGCCCCTGCGTTCGACGATTGGTGCGCTCGATCCTGTGCCCGACGATCGGTGCGCTGCCTCAATGCTCGACGATTGGCTGCGCTTGACTCATCCCGAACGTCCACTCGAGGAAACTTGCCTGACTCGACACACTTTGATACGATCACACTTCGACGGGTGTCACCGACGTGGACGAAGTCCAGACTGGCGGCGTCCCGCCGTTGTTTTCCCCTCGCGGGGGTCATGCCGGCGACGTTCCGTCGTTTGTTTACCGCTCGCGCGGCCCATGCTCGCTGGCGGTCCGCCTCGTAACACATGATCGGGGATAACCATGGATTGCACCGGAGTCGGGCTTGCGAGCGTTTTCAAATGGTTGACTTTACTCTCCCGACCCGGTGAATCCGGACGTTATCGGACTGACGTCTCAGGTGTTTCACGCGTTCGCTCGCACTAGCGATTGCTGCAACGCCTGATTGGAAATTTGTCGTTCGGCATTCGCGTTAGCGAATTTGCGAGTCAAACGCATTGATCCTCCGTTTGCGATTTCCTCCCTCCAAGCCGCTCGCAATTCTTGAACGTGTTCGCTGTTTTCGTTTGCTGATCAAGCGACAACGCTTTTGATCCTTCGTTTACCGTCAACAAGCACTGTCGGATGACAATTGCCGTTTTACTGCCGACCCGGTCAACGCCCAATTGCTTGCCGCGTGAACCAAGTCCCGCTAAACTGTGGCGGCGTGGCAACCGCTGCCCGATGCTCGACCAATGCCCGTTCATAAATGCCGATAACAAACACATGCACCGGAGTGGCGGTGGTCACGTTTCTTTGGAATCACGTCAATCGCCGCCACCCGGTGATGTGAGACGTTATGCCCACCGAGACTTTTATGAAAATGGATAGCGTTGCGATTGGCAAACAGATCATCGGACTAAAAAATCAGGTGGTCGACGGATTCAATGAATCCCACTGGCGCGAACTTGGCCTGATGACTGGTTTCCAAGACCGCGTCAACAACCATCCGCGGTTGTTGCGAAGCCTAAGTTGGGGTGACGAAGACTACGAGGGCCTCGCACTTGAATTCTTGCAACAGATGGTTCACGCTGATCCAGCCAATCTCGAAGTTATCACCGAATTCGTCCAATCAAAATGCCCAGAAGCTGGCGAGTTTATTTCCAGCGAAGACAACAACTTGCGAAGAATTGTCTTCAGCCCGCTTGTCTTTGATGTGCCGCAGGGGTCGGTTGATTACAACCTTGTATCTGCAATGATGCCGTTCTCTGGTGGATTCTCGTCAGTTTATGACGCCATCAAAAATGCGTCAGCCCAGAACGGCTTCGACTGCAAACGTGCGGATGACATATGGGACAATTCTACCGTAATCCAAGACGTCTTTTCGTTGATATTTGCTTCATACATTGTCATCTGCGATTTCACGGGTAAAAATCCCAACGTGTTTTACGAGGCTGGACTTGCCCACGCTCTTGGGAAGCACGTCATCCCAATAACGCAGAACGCTGATCACATTCCGTTTGACTTGCAGCACCATAGATACTTGGCGTATCATGACAACGCTGAAGGTCGGGCCGAGCTGCAACAAAAATTGGCCGAACGAATTGCGACGCTGGCAACTAGACGCCGAACCCTACCGTGGGCATAACAATGGGTTGCACACGGAGCCGCGGGTCGCGCGGGTTTTGAAATCAATGCTGTTCGCCGCGGCCCGGTGAACCCTGCCGTTATTCGGGCTGCAACACTTTGGTCGTCGACGCCAATCCTCGCTCAAGGCCGGATGCGTGATAGGCTCACACGACTGCCGGCAACGCTGGATGGCTCTGTTTCAACTGTCTATTCGATGGCCAGGCCGATCGGGACGTACCGTATCGCCGGTGACTTTCTTGGTCGCGCTGGTTCATTGTCACCGGCGATACGGAACGTCCCGATCTCCAAGCTAAGGCCAGCGGTTGGCAACGCCCATCTACGGTCACTCATTCGGCATTGGCAGCATTTGCCTCGCTTCAACGGGCGGAAACGGGGTTCACGTCACCAATGGTTCGATTTGTCTATCCCCTCCGGGACTCACCATTGGTGACGACAACCCCGTTTCCGCCTCCCGCTGGTCACCGCGCCAAGCCCGTAGCGGAAACCAACTCCGGAAAGGTTGTCTTCGATTTCACCGCCCAATACAATGGCCAAGTGCTGTCCGCTGCTAAGCGGAACTGGGAACCGAATAACCAAGCCATGCACCGGAGTGGCGGTGGTCGGGTTTTCTCGAAGTCACGTCGTCCCCCGCCACCCGGTGATGGCAAACGTTATCCGACTGACGCGCGTCGATCTGATGGCAACATGGCCACGCCCTGTTTGCGTTCAACCTCAAGCGAACAACGAGGAGCATCTGAAATGTCAAACCTAGACTTGCAGAAGTTGGAAGAAGGTATCGCCATTTCGCGTCAATGGAATAGGCAGCAATTTCAAAACTCCTTCGCCATGGTTGCGTCAGCGGCTTTGGCCTTTTGCCTAACCGCAGCAGTCGTACCCGGACCCCAAAGTCTGGCACTTTCGATCGCCGCCGCGACCGGATTGACCGTCGGCGTCTGTTGCGCACCGAACACTTATCGTAGCCGAAACGGATCATTGGGATTAGCGTTTGCCTTACTCGCGGCCATGTGGACTGTACCCGCGGTCGTCGTGATCGTTTCGGTATTCGGTTAGAATCCACAACGGCGGATCTCCAGGAACACCACCCACTTCCCACCCGTGAGCGGGGCAAATTGCGTTAAGATGGGAAGCTTGCGGCAGCGGGCGAATGTTCCTCCACTGCCACCCCGAAGCGCAGCGTTGTAAGTCTGATAACCATCGCATGCAACGGAGCCGGGCTTGCGAGTTTTCACAAATGGAACACCCAACCGTCCCGGCCCGCTGATGCAATTCGTTATCTGCTCACTGGCTTGAATCTTCCCCATGATCCGGGGATGAACTCAAAACCCTTTTCGTAATCCCTGCATGGCGACAATCCAGCCGGAATGTAAGGCCCCTCATGTTCGCCTGCATTCTTCGGTAGCCCGTGCTTGCACCGACTCTGGCTGTGATTGTAAAACGCACACGTCGTGCAACCCTCATCCTCAAACGGGTGAACGCCAAACTGCATCGCAAACCTCCGCAGATAACAAATGCGTGAACCGGAGTTGCGAATCCAGCCCACTCTGAAATCAACGTCAACCGCCGCAACCCGGTTACGCAAAACGTTATCCGAATGAAGACTGGAAAGACGCTTGAGCAGACAATCTAAATCGTATCGTCTTCAGTTCTCGCTACGAAGTGCGATGATCTGCGTCCTTTTTTCAGCCCTCGGTTTTGCGTACGCACTGCGTGAAGATGCGAAACGGCGTGAACTTATTGCGGAAATCGAAAACGCTGGCGGCTTCGTGACATTTGACGACTCGACAACCTCACTCTTTCGGACCACTCGCGTTAGTGGTGTATCGATTCCGTACTCTTCCGTCTCCAGTGTCGATACGTCAAGACTCAACCTGTTCGCCAATCTGTCTGATCTCAGCATGACAGATGGCGATGTAACCACTGCCGACGGGGGCCAACTGCACTTTCGCGTACTGCAACATAAACTCGCTCCAGGGGACGAGCCCGACGGATTCTTTTCCCGCGTCAAATCCGTGTCGACTTTACCGCAATCCTGGGATCTCTATACTCCACCTAGTTCGGGATTGGGTGGCTCCAGGGGAATCCACAACGACGGATAACCACCGGATGCAACGGAGGACGCGAGCCGAGCGATTGGCAATGGAAAGTCTTTCGCGCGTCCCCGCTGATCCCCAACGTTATCCGACTGAAATGACCCCGAACAAATGCACATCACTCGCAAACTACGTGCGTACGTTGCCCTCGCGGCACTAGTCGTCGGCACGCTCGTTTGGTTCCGCGGACCCATCATCGAAGCCCTCAATCCTCCAACACCACTCCCTTCTGCTGCAGTTGCTGATCCTGCATTGGTCGGCCATTACTACGACGGTGACGGCCTTGGCGTAAACTTGACGCTGAACCTACATCCCGACGGGACATTTCAATGCTCATGGACTGGTTGTTTGGGTGACTACGGTTCAACCGCTGGCAAATGGGGGAGGATTGGGCAAACCGTTCACATTTCCGTGTCGACGTCTCAAGGGATGTTCACTCAAAAACCGCTTCAAGATCTGAAGGTGACGGATAGTGGATCAACGTTGTTCGGATACAATGGCTTCTCGTTTGCTGAACATTCCTCCGAGCCACCGATGTTTTCACCCGTTACAAATGCCGGCGGATAACCATCGGATGCACCGGAGTGGCGGTGGCCAGCGTTTTGGCAATGGCAGAGTCTTTCGCCGCCACCCGGTGATCCGTAACGTTATCCCACTGAAGTTCGCAGCCTGACTTCCACGCATGACCTACGTTGCCGTTTTCCTTTACGTCGTTTCCGTTATCATCACGGCAGGCGGGCTAGCGATCGCGATTGACGGCGATATTCCGAGTCATGGATTCATCGCTGCAACCTGCAGCTTGATTATGGTTCCCGAACTGATCTGGATGATACCGCACTACGCCGACTCAGTAGACCGAACAGACCTCCGAACGCCTTGGATTTTCCGGCTTGGGCCATCGCCCGACAATTCGCTATTCGTTCTTGCATTGATTCTCGGTTTCATTCACTCCTCCACTACTTTTTTTCTGTTCCGAGGCTTTACGACCGAATTCGCCTGGAAACTACCAAACATTCTGTGCGGCGGCTTTGTTTTCCTGATGATCGCCGTGCTCGGTGCTATACTTGGGTCCGCTGCGGCTACCGCGAACATGCTCTCGGTTGCCAAGGCCGAATCCCCTGCACGACCCACGCGGAAGGGATAACCATCCCGTGCACCGGAGCCGGGCTTGCGCGGTTTCACGAATGGACAATCAACTTTCCCGGCCCGGTGACGGGTGACGTTCTGCCTGCTTGGATGCCCGTAACTTCGCATGTCTGACAATGACCTTATTCACGAAACTGTCGAAAAATTGACTTCGCTCCACGGTCAAGACATTGACGTTTCCACGCTGCCCAATATCCATCGCAATGTGCTGCTCGTAAACTTGGCGGACTATCTTATCGGAAACGGCGGTTTTCAGTTCATGTTCGAACGCCCAATCCCTGGTGACCCACAGTTCCAACTCACAGCGAATGCTCACAACGACATTGGCGCAAGCAAGGGGTTTGTTGCCTTTCAAAAATCGCTCAAAGGCACTTTAGGAATCAGGCCGACTTCAATAATTGCGCGGCCGTTCAACCGCTTCCGAACTGCTTACACACTCTTTAACGCGGCGTTCCTTGGCCGCGATACTGCGGACACACTATACTGGGACTCGGCCGAAGAGACGCGATCCGCTCTTGCTAACTACATTCGCAAGAACAATGATTCACTCGACACAAGATAGGCAGAACCAAGCCATGCAACGGAGCACGGCTTGCGCGGTTTCTGGCAATGGACAATTTACCTTCCGTGCCCGCTGATGGCCAACGTTATCCCAAATAATGCGCGGAGGTGCCGGCTGATCCTGCCTGGTTGCGGTTCGATCGTCAACACCCGACTGCCGGGGATGCTGGCCGACTTTGGTTCAAACGGTTGTCTCGAAATTAGGTCCGAACGTGACGTACCGCATCGCCGGAAAATCTCTTGGTCGCGCTGATCTATTTTTTCCGGCGATGCGGAACGTCACGTTCTCCAAGTCGCTGCAAACGTTCTCTCAATACCCGAAGCTTGCAACTCGTCTGGCATTGGAATGGTTTGCTCCGCTGCACGCTGCCGAAACGCGGACACTCTCGCCAATGGCTCCATTTGTCTTTTCCCACCAGGCCTCGCCATTGGCGAGAGAGTCCGCGTTTCGGCTCCCTTCGGTCGCCGTGCCCGACCCGCTGACGGTCGGCAACGCTCGAAACTTGCCGCACGATTCAATGCCCGCTATGCTGTCGAACGGTGGTCACCACTGCCCAACGCGGATTCAATGCAATGGGATAACCACGGCATGCACCGGAGTGGCGGTGGTGCGGTTTTCTCGAAATCACGATTTTCGCCGCCACCCGGTGATGCCAACCGTTCGCCGACAGATTATTTCGCATACCGCAATCAAATGTGGCCGATCTTTGCTCGTAGAATACGCTCTCGCGTTGGCAATTCTCTACTTACTCTGCGGTGGACGTTTTCTTCTTGCGGATCGCGAACGCCAGCGAGAAATTGCAAAAGCTGAAACCGACACAGAATTTCTACTGCGGTGCTTCCTTGCGGGGGTTGTGGCGACCGTCTTGTCATCCGCATGCTCACTGTTTGGATTTGCGCACCACGGCACGGTGCTGATTGCTTTGCCGGCAATTGCGCTGCTTTCGGGATTCTTTACACTCGGTTTTTCGGTTCTTGCACTCATTCGGCGTCCGACATGGATTGCTGCTGGTACACTATTCGGGTCTCTACTTCCACTTGCATGGGGAATCGCACTAGCGACTCGTCTCATCGACTGAGATCACAAAAGCGGCGAACCATCGGTTGCAACGGAGGCCGCGAGTTGACGTTTTTGAAGTGGTGAGTCGTTCGCGCGGCCCCGCTGAACCGTACCGTTATTCCGCTTTGAATTATGAATCCTAAACGCACGACACAGCAGACCCGCGGTAGTATTGGAGCTGCTGCATTTGATCTCTATGTTAACCGTGAACTCGGTTGGATTTTCCGACCAGTTCATCAGGAAGATGATTTCGGAATTGATGGATACGTTGACATTGTTCAAGACGGTCAAGTGACTGGAAAAGGAATCGCAGTCCAAATTAAATGTGGCAGCTCCTATGTTGGCAAGAAAACGCCCGGTGGAATTCGTTATGACGGTGAAATCAAGCACCTAAACTACTACATGAACTTGGCTCAGCCAGTCGTTCTTATTGTTCTTGACGAAACAGGCAACAACGGAACTTGGGCTCACTTTGAATTGGAAAAAACACTCCCTACTGATTCCGAAGAACGGTGGTGGATGGAAATTCCAATCACGAACGAACTAAATGCATCGGTTGCACAACGGTGGACGGAGATCGCAGGGCCGGTTGCTGACAGAATGACCGAATTTGAAGTGGAATGGTCACGCGATCGCTTCCACTCAACTGCTACCCACCTAATTGTTGCACTCGAGAAAGAGAGCGTGGTCGCATGCGACGATGAATCTCTCTTTCTTTGGCAATCAAAATTGCTAAAAACTAGAAAGATGATGCTCGAAAAACGCGCAAGTATTGAATTCTGGTTCCCGGGTTGGCAAAACGATTCTCGAGAATTGTATGAAATCCCAGAGGTGCGCAGTTATTTCGCCAAGACTTTGGAGAACGGCTTCCCGTGGATTTATTGGCTCGACCCATCCGGGGAATTCGGGTGTACGTACGACGGGTGTGGTCGGGTGCGATCCGCCTGATGCGCTGATCGAATCGCACATCACGCGGTTTCCAGATTGATAAGGTCGTCGACAGCCGGTTTTGATAGTAGCCATTTCTCATAAACGGCCTCCCAGACTCCGCTGAGCAGGCGGACTTCCTCACCGATTCAACGCTCGTTCCGGACGACCGATAACAATGTCGTGCACACGGAGCACGGCTTGCACGTTTTCACAAGTGGAAAGTTGTCTCTCCGTGCCCGGTGACGACCGACGTTACCCGACTGAGAAATGAGCCACCTACGCGAACCCGGACGCCTGCATCTAACAATTCACGCCGACGGCGACGGAACGGCCGACTTGGTTGCAACAGCCACCGCAAACGGTTTTGCTGGACGC
>NZ_SJPW01000009.1:65085-92438 GCF_007860125.1 Rubripirellula tenax | reverse complement strand
GCTCGCAAAACATGTAGAGAAGCCGGAAATCACTTCGCCCGCTACTCGGAATCCGAATCTTCGCGACTGAAACTCGTAAGCTCACCCCGAGGAAATCGCACTCGGAGTGATTTCCGGACAGACACTAGCTACGGAGTTTTTTCCAAAGAGGGTTTAGGGCGATTCGTACAAAATCTTGGTGAACAAGCGAGCGAGGCAATTGCTCCCCAAGGCAATATTCCTCAAGCGAGTGCACGGGAGGTTCCGCAATACCTGCTGCGAGGGACAAAGGACTTTCTGATTCGGCACGAAAGCGCTGAAGCTTTCGTTCAGGCACTTGAAGCCAAAGGCCAGGAAGTCATCTACGAACAAGTCGACGGAGCCGGGCACGCGTTCTTTGATTGGAAGCCAAACGAACAAGTCAAAGCAACGTTCGACAAATATGGGGTTCCTTACGCCAAGAAGATACGCGACTTCTTTGAACAGCACCTGTACGGTTCTTAGGGCCTGAGTCCGCGGTAGCCATCCCCTCAACGTCCAGAACCAACACGGATCTCTTCGCAGTCTTGCAAAACGCTTTCTTGCTTCTGTTTCCTGGCCCTGTCCGCCACGTTCACGCCGGCTCAGGAGTCGAAGCCCGTTGATTTGACGACGCAGGAAGATCACCGGAATATGCTTGGGCAGCTGGGCATCAACAAGCTGCGTCCTGGGCGCAACGGCGACGCAACTGCCCCCAATGGAGCCAACTACGACGACGCCAAGGCGAATCCTTACCCAGTTTTGCCGGAAATCCTCGCCGCGACCGCGGGCGAAAATGTCATAACGACTGAACAGTGGAACGAAACGCGAAGACCGGAGTTGGTCCGTTTGCTTGAAACGCATCTGGACGGTCGGATTCCTGAAGGCTGTCAGTTTGCGCCTGAAACTGCTTGGCATCAAGTCGCACGTCCTTGGGGTAGTGGGCGTTTGCTGCAATCCAATGCAAACCGTCAAAGCCGCCAAGGTTTAGGTTGAGCGACTTCTCCATCCTTTCGGAGATAATCGCAAGCTTTCGGGATAGGTGCGACGATCTTCAGCGGCGTTTCCTCGGCGACCAATGCTCATCGGATGCATTGACACTGCTTGCTGATTTGAATGCCCCCAATCTTGAGTTTTGCCTTGGTCATGCATTAAGACTGTCAGCGTCAGGAGTCCTGTTGTCCGCAACCAGAATCATTGAAGAAAAGTCGCTCTCGGATCGATGGAACAGACACCTGAAAGATGTCGTCAATCGAGTGGATCCGAACGGCGAACTCCCATCACCGCGAATCTGGATCACTGCACTGAAGTTGCTGGTCCGGCTAAACCCAAAAGGCGACTGGGAAAATGAGTTTTTGCGGCTCAATAGAAACGAGCTGAGTGAAGCGGCGATGTTTGCAATGGAAATGAAGCTACCGTGCTCGATGAGTTTGATTCGACGCTCTCTTCGTTCTGACATTCCGAACAACCGGATTGAAATGGCTGCCGTGCTGGCAATCATCGATCTTCCGTGGTGTCACGACGAATTGGTTTCTGTTTTAACTGAAACGTCAGACCAAGAAATGACAACAGAGTGTCGAACTGCTCTGTTTGAATCTCGGAATGTCGACGTTCATTCGATCGTTCACGATTGGGAAACTCGTCATCCGTATGAGAAGCCGGACGACGAGTACCTGACCATTGGAGAGCTCGCCAAGGAACGACGCGACGCAATCGTTCAGTTTGAGATGCAAGAATTGCACGACCGCATCATCACTTTGCGAGATCGATTCAAACCAGGAGTCGAGGACGTGTGAAATACGGTTTCCTTTTCTTGTTGCTGACGATCGCGATTGGCGTGGCGGCGTTTCGCGGCGGGCCTTGGGCTTGGTTGCTTTTTTATCCGGCGTTATCGTTTGGTATGGTTGCTTCCGCCTATTTGTTCTCGGCACCGGGCGTCTTCGGAAAGCGTTTTGATGGGCGTCGCAGCCGACTGGGGACGTTATTGGTGCTTCCCTATGTTCTGTACGTGTCGGCGGTGTGGCATGTCGTTCGGTTTTTGTCGCGGGAGCCGAAGACCAGCATGCTGAATGACGACATCGTACTATCAAGGCGTTTGCTTCGGCACGAATTGCCGGAGGGCATTGCATCGGTCGTTGATTTGACGTGCGAGTTCACGGAACCCAAGGATGGATGGGGCCTTCAGTCCTACCTTTGCCATCCGATGCTTGATGGGACGGGATAGACATCGGATGAGATCGTGAGTTGGCGGGCGAGATC
The DNA here is from genome assembly GCF_007860125.1 of Rubripirellula tenax. Classification (NCBI taxonomy): domain Bacteria; kingdom Pseudomonadati; phylum Planctomycetota; class Planctomycetia; order Pirellulales; family Pirellulaceae; genus Rubripirellula; species Rubripirellula tenax. The sequence goes on along the minus strand of NZ_SJPW01000009.1, from coordinate 90,182 downwards.
ATCTAAATGCCGAAGCCGGTTCTGATTCACTGCGCCCAAGGACACGGAAGAACGGGGCTGGTTGCTGCAGCTGTGTTGATTGTGTCCGGTGAGGCACAAACGGCGGCGGATGCGATCGCGATCATTCAGGCGGTCCGTCCCGGTGTTGAATTGAACAAGGCACAACGAATGATCTTGGAGCAAATCTAATGAACCGCGACGCGATCATCGGTTGCATCTTGGGAACCGCCGTCGGTGATGCTCTCGGGTTGCCGTACGAAGGTGTCTCCGCCAAACGATCGCCACGGTTGCTCGGGCCGCCGGATCGCTATCGATTCTTTTTCGGTCGAGGGATGATCTCCGACGATACCGAGCACACCTGCATGGTGGCTCAGTCGCTAATCGAAGCGAACGGCGATACCAATCTTTTCGCACGACGTTTTGCGAGCCGACTGAGATGGTGGATCTTGGCTTTGCCGGCGGGCGTTGGCAAAGCGACCGCTCGGGCGGGTTTCAAGCTTTGGTTAGGGGCCAAGCCGACAAACGCTGGCGTGTTCTCGGCGGGCAACGGACCAGCGATGCGAGCAGCAATCTTCGGCGCGGCGATTGACGACTTGCCACAAATGCTGCAATTCGTGCGTGCATCGTCGCGGTTAACGCACAGCGATCCCAAAGCGGAATGCGGAGCGATCGCGGTGGCGTTCGCCGCCCGACATTCTCGCGATCATGAATCGGTCGATGCGAACCTGTGGCTGGCCGAATCGCGATCAGCAATCCGGGCGACCAGAGCGTTTGGATCTTGTCGTCGTCAGACTTTTCCGTCGAAGCGAAACTTTCACTCAGCGGCACGCCAACAAGATTACTAGCGATCGGAGGCTAGTTGTCGTCGCATGAATTTGGGGAAAGACGCGTGCAGCTTGATTAACTTTCATCGCATTTTGTAAACAGCAATTGCGTTGGATTGCTGCGGGCCTTGCATGCGACGTTCGTGATTGATTTGTTCTGTGGGCAATTTAAGAACGCCCGAACGATTTGGCGTGGTCCGCGACCAGAACCGAAATCCACTGGGTCAGGGAAAGACCTGAACTATCTGCTATGACAACTCCGGCAGCGTGAAGACCGGCCTAATCTCTTCCTTGCCCTTTCTTGCTTGGGGAATTCTGGCGGCTATGCCGATGGCTTCGTCGAGATTTTCCACGTCGATGATGTAGTGGCCACCGAGTTGCTTGGTCGTTTCTGCTCCGTGGCTTCCTTGGTGCTGTCGTCAAACCAGAGACAAAGTGTAATTGTTTGTCGCATTGGGATCATTTCTGTGAGTGAAGTTCGAACATATTGCCTTCGGTGTCGATCGCCAACACCATGAAGCCATATGGACCAAGTGAGGTCTTCGTTCTCTGAATGCTGCCACCCGCCTTCTCGATGCGTGATGGTTCGTCGAAAATCTGTTCAATCTGTTGGTGAACCGGTTCCATCATCCGAATGGTCTTCGCTGCAGTTCAATCGTTTGGCAAGAAGAGGCGGAATACCACATTGCTTTAACGATTGTTTTGCTGGAGCGGTTTTGACATGATAACGAAAACGATCACGATCAATACCGCGGCTAGGCACGAGAGCCCTGTCACCATTACTGGTGAGAATCCAAGTTCGAGCGATTGAATTCCCAGCGCTGCCAAGCCTGCGATGCCGACCGCGGTGAGCGCCTCGCCAGCAATGACGCCCGATGAAAACAAGACGCCGCGATGCAGCACTGCATCGTGCTCTTTTTCCGGTTTGTCTTTGGAATAGAAATAGGCGATCAAACCGCCGATCAAAATGGGGATCGCCAATCCAAAGGGCAAATACATCCCGACCGCGATCGGCATCAAGTGAGCTCGAAATTTGGCTCCACTGCGTTTCAACGCTCCATCAATCAAAAGGATTGCGAATCCCAATCCGGCACCGATTCCAATCATCTTCCAAGGCAGTTCGCCCTCGCCTGCAAAACCCTTGGCAAGGCTTGCGAACAAACCGGCCTGGGGAGCCGACAGCTCCTTGCTTCCGATTCCGCCGCCATGTTCGTGAAGCAACGTTAAAACTGGGGCCATGACGAAAGCCGCCACGGACACGCCGGCGATCTGCATCATCTGCTGTCTAAACGGGGAGGCTCCAACCAGTGAGCCAGTTTTCAAATCATTGCAAACGTCGCCACTGGTGCAGGCGACACAGCACACGATGGCCGCAATGCCAAGCGTCGCGACCATGCCGTCCATGCCGGTGTAGTTGGCCAAGTACAACAATGCGCCCGCCACTAGCACCGCCGTGATGGTCATACCAGAAACGGGGCTGTTTGAATTACCAACCAATCCGACAATGTAGCTGGCAACGGCAGTGAAAAAGAAACCCATCACCAACATGATGATGGTCGATAGTAGCGTGATCCCCGCGTTGTTGGTGAACCAGTAGTTCATCATCGCCAGCAACACGACGCATAACAAACCCAGCACCAGAATGGCCCACGAAGGGATGTCGCGATCAGAATCCTCGTCCATGACATCTTGTTCGCCAGTCACGCCATGCCAAAGATGTGCGATGGCAGCCACCAACCCGTGTCGCACAGCGATCAACGCGCTAAAACCGCCAACGACCATGGCCCCCACGCCAACGTAGCGAAGCTGGCTACTCCAAATGCCATACGCTTGATCGACGGCGCTGTCGGCGCCATCGCCGGTAAACGCGCCGCCCAACAGCGGAATGCCGATTAACCAAGCCATCGCGCCACCGATAAAAATCAAGATTGCAACGTTCAGCCGAACGATGAATCCAACGGCGATCAACATCGGTGAAAGGTCGCCGCCGAAATAGAAGATCCTGGAACTGGCAATGCCCGCCGTTTCCAAACTGCCACTAATCAGTCCCAGAAATCCACCCATAACTTTGACCACGCCACCCAACACTCCACCGACAAGCAAACTTGTTCCGGCTCCGTCTTCTTCGTCCGCTTCTCCGGCGCGCAGCACCGTGGCACAGGCAATGCCTTCGGGATATTTCAATTCATCATTGTCCACCACGAATACTTTGCGCATGGGAATCATGAACAGGATTCCCAACAAGCCACCGGTGAAGGCGACCAGAGTGACGGTCCAATAATCGAATTCAGTCCAATACCCGATCAGAATCATGGCCGGCATCGTAAAGATTATTCCTGCCGCCAAAGACTCGCCGGCCGAAGCACACGTTTGAACCTGGTTCGCTTCAAGAATCGTTGAGTTTTTGAAAAACAATCGAAACAGCAGCATCGCCATGACCGCCGCCGGAATCGATGCCGAAACCGTCATCCCAGCCTTCAGCCCGACGTAAACATTGGCGGCGCCCATCACGACCGATAAAATCAAACCCAACACCAAAACGCGAACAGTAATCTCCGCTGTTGATTTCAAAGCGGGTTCGGCGGTCTTCTTGGAGAGATTGTCGGACATGGGTCAACTCGGAGGCATTTTGATGGCGTGAGAAGCAGCAAGGCGAAAGCGCTATCGATAATTGAGATAGCACAGGCGGCCCTTGCAATGTGGGACTGGTCGTGGGAAACGCAAAATCGGAAGGGTAACCGAGGTACTGCTCACCATGTCTCTGTTGATCTGGAGTAACGCAGAACACGAGCTTAGCCATGCCGATCCGCACTAGGTCCGGTTAACGAGATGGGTTTTCGGTTACAAGAAAATACTCAAGCGTTCTTCTCAACCACGCTGTCAATCTTGTCCTGCATGGATTGCTCGCGATCCGTGCGAGTTCCAACTTTGATGATACTGGTCGTGATTCGCGGCGCCCCCATCGCGTGTACCCGTTCGTGGCAGCACTTGATCGCGGGAAACACTTCGTCCCAGTCACCCTCGATATTCCTGCCGTAGGCGTGAACCTGGTGATTCAGTCCGGCTTCTTGCAACACGTTTTGGCATTCAACGACGTACTTACCCACGGAAACACCAACTCCCATCGGAACGACACACAGATCGACAATGACTTTCATCTCAAACGTTTCCTCACATTTGCGTTAGATATGATTTGATTCAACAAAGCCTGAACTTTCGCGACGAAATATGCAGTGGCGCGGCATCAATGATGCAACCGACTGACACTGCCTGAAATCCCCAGTGCAATCAGATTCGATTTTGCGAACATCGCAGCAAACGCAGCGTCGGCAAAGTGCTCCGGCCATTCGCACCGACTACTCCAACCGAAGAAAAACCACTGTGTGGCCATCCATCATCAAGTCGAAGTGGATTTGACCGGAAGCATCGGTCGACGCAGTGGGCGGTGGATCGAGGGAGTGAAGTTCGCTCATCTTTTCGTACTTGGATCGATGTGCTGTCATGACCTGTGCTGTCATGACCTTGGACGCGATCGCAGTGTGCTTTGCTCCGTTACCGGCCTCGGTTCTCGCCTGCTTGATGTCGACGTCACGCTGGCTCATGAATCCGGCATGCTCTCCGTCGATCACATTGGCTCGGCTGAGCGTCCAGTTCTTCTTTGCCAATAGATCACCGCTGAGCGTGAGACGGACCGGCACTTTGTTCCCGTTGTCGCGCACGGCCAAGTGACGAAACACCATCAGGTCGACGCGATCGCCTTTCTTTGCGGCGATGCAGCCAAGACGCTCTTCTTCGCTGGTTCGCGATGCGGCCGTCGAAAGTCGAGTTCCGCCGTCCATCTCTTCCAACATGTCCATCACATGGGTAATCGGGGTCGGCAGGTCGCCACCTTTGTTCGTGTTCCACGACCACTGATACGCGCGGCGAACGCGGTTTTGATAAATCTTGTCCGCCATGTGAGACAACCATGATCCGCCGAATTCCGTTCCGTCGCCGATGATCCGTTCTCCGCCTTCGCTTAGGATTCCAAACTCCTGTATCTCGATGGGAAGCTCACTAGCGGCATTCGCAAGCTGGGGATGGCTATCGATCTTGCCTCGCAAGAAGTTCACCACTTGATCAAACTGTTTGTCCGCCTTGCCGACGGTCGTGTAGTAAGACGATCCGAAGAATCGGAGCGGCGTCCCCGTCTGGCCCGTGATATAGTTCGTGCCCGTCGCGCAGTGGTTGATGATGCTGGGCGCCCACGACTTGTCTTTGCGACCACGTAACGGGGCAACGACGTTTCCGGGACCAATGTCGACATTTGGCAACACGCTTTGGACGGCCGCGACTGTGTAGTCGTAGTGCTGCAAATATTGTTGCTTCGTTCCGGTCCAGTGACCTGGGTTGAAATCCGGTTCGGTGCCGACACGAAAACGCCACGTGCAAACGTCCTCGCTTCCAAATTTGTCGACGAGCGATTGAGCGAACTGCCTGACATAGCTACTCCACAGATCAAAATCAGCCGGCGGCTCTGTGTTGCCGTAGCGATTCTGCGTCGGGTTCTCGCTCAACTTCGCCGGTACATTGTCCAGCACGATCCAAGGTGTAAAACCGCATTTCCGAATTCCGGCGAGCATCGCCAATGCTTCGGAAAAATCGCAGACCGCTTGGCCCTTGTCATCGACGCCGCGAAAGTAGTCGTCCTTCTTCAGTTCTTTCCCACCGAGCAGCCGCACACAGTTGATGTACTTGGCATACCGGTAGGTTTGTTTCAACTGATCGAATTGCTGGTCGTCCAGGAATGGCGACTGGTCGGTGACTGGATAGACGTCCCAAAAGTTGTACATCTCGCCAACTTCGGTATCCAAGTCAACGACGATCTCAGCGGCAACTTCAGTCGCGTTCGAGATTAAACCGGCGGGCTTGTCAGCCTTGAGCGTGGAGGACGCCAAAAGGCATGTGGCGGAAGCGAGGAAGGTGTACGAAAGGAAACGGTGCATAGCTGACTCTTACCTGTTCTAGAAGAGCATCAGACGATATCCGAAATCGTAAAGGAAAAGCGTCTCGCCTTTGCAATCTTGGTTTACGCTTCCATCGCTTCAGCCCAAGCAACTTGCCAGTCGCCGTTGGCGGGCAGCTTCCAGCAACATGCGGTCCAAAATGACTAGGCCGAGGCTTGCGCAGACGCATCTCGGCACAGACTCGGCGAGCTCATGGCAACTGGTTAGACGAAATTTGACCTGTTCACGCCGGGAAGCGACGTTTCGTCAACGGCGGGTTGCACTGAATGATCTCACCTGACTCGGAAACCTTCAAGTAATACGACGATCCAATGTGGACTTCCGTCGAAAAAGGCGAGTCACCCGTCGGTTCCAGCTTTTCCCAGACGTTGACCCGATAGTTGCCGTTGTGGTGCTGACACACCTCCACACGATGCAGACGAGGTGGCCTGCCAGTTTTTTCCAGAATCTGCGACTTGATCGTTGCCGTGTGGTCGGGGCCCGCGCCGGAGTCACTCTTCTGCGGGGTTGCCTGGTCGACGTTTTCCATGATTTCCTCGTTCAATATAATGCAATGAGACAATGAACTTTAACTTAATGCAGTTCCGTTCGATACGAGTCCACAATCGAGACCCCATCAGCAAATGATCGGCAGCTCCAAACAAGCTGGCAATCGCCGAACAGAATGCATTGTTGCCCGTTTCAATCTCGGGCCGCGTCGGAAAGAGACGGAAAGGACTCTACGCGAACTCATCCTTCTGCCTTCCTCCCTCATCCTTCCATCAGCCTCGTTGCGACTTCGCTCGGAAGCGGCGGGGTTGGTCGCCAGCATCGGTCTCGGCGAATTTAGCTTCGTGCTTCGTCGTTCGGCCGTGCGTTCGCTTTCGCCACATCTTGAACGAGTTAGTCGTCATTTCGTGTCGCATCAGCTTGATCACGTCGCCCGGCGTCAAGCCAAACTGGTCGCGGATCGCATCGAAGCTGGTGCGATCTTCCCAAGCCATCATGATGACGCGATCGATCTGAGCTCGAGTGAGTTCGGGGATTTCAGTCACGGACTTTAATGGATTTGCAGGAAAGAGAAGAGGTTCACGGAACTATAGATCTGTGTCGAACTGTGGCTCTTTCGAATCACTCAGGAGCAACCAGTAAGTGGCCTTTCCAGACAGTGACTGCGTTGCCGGACAAATGAACGCGGTCGCCAGCGACTTCGCAGTACACCTTGCCGCCCCGCGATGAAGCCTGATGGCCGACGAGCGATGTCTTGTTCAGTTGCTTGGCCCAGAACGGTGCGAGGAAGCAGTGAGCGGATCCGGTGACCGGGTCTTCGTTGATACCGCAGCGAGGTGCAAAGAATCGAGAGATGAAGTCGACGCCGTCGATTCGGCTTGAGGCCGTGATCATCGCGCCACGCGTTTCGATTTTCTCGAGTGCATTGAAGTCGGGACGCAGTGCTTCGACGATGCGCGCGTCGCTTACCGCGGCGACGAGATCGAACTTCGTCCGCAGGACGACCGCTTCCTGAATACCGAGCGCGGCGAGCAAAGCGTTCTTCGTATCGGACTCGACATCGCCACGTGCCGACACAAGCGGGAAATCGAGAGTGATACGAGATCCTGATTGCGAGCAGGGCAATTCGCCGCTGCGGGTTTGGAAGCGGATCGGCAAGTTGGTATCGATTCGTTTTTGTTCGATCAGCGTGTGAGCGGCGGCCAGCGTGGCGTGACCGCAAAGGTCCACTTCGGTTGCTGGCGTGAACCAACGCAGGTGAAAAGAATTTGATTCGTCGGTCGGAACGATGAAGGCGGTCTCCGACAGATTCATCTCGGCGGCAACATTTTGCATCCAATGGTTGCTCGGAAAATTTTCCAAGATGCACACGGCCGCTGGGTTGCCGGAAAACGGACGGTCGGCGAATGCGTCGACCTGCCAGATCGGGATCGAGTTAGGTATGAACATTTTTTAGCCACGGATTCTTACGGATGGACACGGATTTGGACATGTTTGTGCGTGTTCAAGTACTTTGCTGACACCTTTGTGAAAGAAAAGGTTCTCGTCGAGTTGAAGACTGCCAAAGAGGGCAATGCGGCGGACGAAGCTCGATTGATGAACGAACTGAAGGCTACCCGAATCAGGGTTGAACTGCGGATCGATTTTTGAAAAGAGACGGTCGAATTCAAGCAGTTGGGAACGAGGATCGTTTTGAGCCACAGACTCGCACAGATCAAACATGGATTTCAGTATCCTGTTCTTGTCCGTGAAAATTCGTGTTTTATCTGTTGCTAGCTCTCTTGCGGATATCGTACGACATCGCCGTCCAAGACCCGATCACGGTGCCGATGGAGTTGCAATTTGCATTGGAAGCCAACGACGCGTCGATAAACGTATGGGACGAGTCGGACGCCCGGCAAACTCAGGGGCTTCTGTTTTCGTGTCGCCGCCGCGGAAATGCCGGAAACGCGAGAGCGACAGTTGAGGAAACGATCGACTTCTTATTGACTGAAAAGGAAAAGCAAATGACCGATGCGGAGAAAAATGGCCTGGTCGAATTGCTCGATTCGCTAGTGATGGCGGCGCTACCGAAATCGACCAAGGTCGCGAAGTACGATGGGACGCTTTACACGTTGAAGCCGGACGAGAAGGAAGGCCAGTTCTGCGGCGTTTTCCCTCACAATGCACACGTGCAGTTGTCGTTCGCCAAGGGCAGCGAACTTGACGATCCTGGCGGATTGCTTGAAGGCTGTGGCTAGTTCCGCCGGCACCTGACATACACGTCCCTCGAGGACGTCGATGCGAAAGTCGTCAAGCGTTTCGTGAAAGCATCGAGCAAGCTCTGACGTGGTTAGCGGAATCGAATTGACAGCCCGGTTCCGAAAAAGTAGTCATCGGCTTCATCGTTCAGCCCTGTTCCGCCACGAATATCCCATCGCATGTCATTGTTGATCAGGTATGTGACACCACCGTTGAAATAGTGTTCAGGTGAAGCCGTGTCAGCGCCGCTTGGGTAGAACCCGTAGTACTCTGTATAGGCGCCAACACGCTCTGCCAACGAATAGCCCAGCGTCCACGACTGCGCCCACTCGGTGTATCCATCGGCGGTGACCTCGTCGATCGCGCGGTTGAACCGAGTGCTGCCAGCGGCGGACAAGAAATCGTTGATGTCCCAACCGTAGAGCCAATTGAGCCCCGCAAGCACTTCGTCTTCGGTTCGATCGCTGCTTGCCGTCGGTACGGTCATCTGCGGAATGATCGCCATCTCGGGAAGCACACCATTCTGAGATGTCAAACCGATCTTGAAGCCGAGGTACAAGTCGTCGGAACCGGCAGCGGTTTGCCCATTCGTTTTCTCGTCACCGTATGTGTACGCCACTCGTAGTTCCAACCAATTTGCTACGATGCAGTCGCGTTGAACGCAGCGGTCTCCCACACACAAACCATGACCAGTCTCTTCGCGTACACTCATGCCAGCGACACGGGAAATTGGCAGATTGTCAACGTTGGTGTGATGGGCGGTCGATCGAGCAGTCAAGCGTCGATCGTCAGACTAGATTCGGGTGACAGTGCCGAAACCGGACTCAGGGTGATGCGATTCGCAGGCAACCTGTCGTTAAAAAACGATGGCCCATTCGTTCGGCTGATCGATCCCCAGCACGAAGTTGACATCTCGCCAGGTTCCGTCCGTGGGAATCCCGTTTAACAACGAAAAGCCGGGACCGTTCGAACTCCTGATCGACGGGGTCAATATCGAGTGGTCTTTGTCGACACTTGCGGGACGCGTTCGCTTCTCCCGACGAACTCGATCGCTTGCTGAATCCGCGTCTTGCATATTGCAGACGCGAAGGATTTTTTGCTTTATCCAATACGAAGCACCGCTACTCTCTAAGCTCGCGAGCAACAGTCAGGTAATAGTTGCGTGCGGTCGCGTTGACCATGTTGCTGGAAAGTTTGGTCAATGCGTCTGCTTTGATTTGCTTCGCGACGTTGTCGTCGGCGTCGATCGCCAGCAGGTGATCGGCGAGTTGCGCAGCCCATTGGTCATCGTCCGCGGCCAGGGCTTCGCGGGCGGATGCCAACAGCTTGTCAGTTCCGCCGGCCAGCTTTGCGACCCGCTCGGCTTCAGCCTTGGGTGGCAACGGAAACAAATTAGACGGATTGCCGTCGAACCAGCCTAGGTAGTAGTTGAATGTCGTGCGGACGCCCCAGTCCGGATGCCCGTAGAACGGTTGCAAGTATTCTTTTCCCGCGAGGTGTTCAGGAAGCTGCACGTACTCGACCAATTGATCCGGCGTCATTCCTTTGTTGATTCCTTCCACCGTTTTGTCATGGATGAACCGCACCGCGTCGCGGTAGTCGGTCAGGACTTGCCGGACTTGGTCTGCTCCAAGAATCGGATTGGTGTGACCGCCGACCAATGCAACGGCATCCGTATCGGCCATTTTGCTGAGGCTTTCGGCCCACAGCCGGGTGCTGCGATTGGGAGTGCCGCGAATCGCGTACAAGTTTGGAAACGATCGGTAGAAATTGTCCCCTGCGAACATGATTTTTCCTGCCGGATACCAAATAAACAAGCCATCGTTGGTCTCGCCCGGCGCAGCAACGAGTTCGATCTCCACGCCGCCGACATCGATTGATTGGCGGTCGCCGTCCAGGAAGTGAGTCGGCGTGGTTTCTCTGCCCGATGAAAAGACGGCTCCACCGCGCCGTGGGTATCTCGCCGGCGCAACGCCGTTGTTGATCCGCTGCTCGGGTGGAAGCTTGAACCCGGCTTGCCTTGCACCGCGGACATTTTGAAACGCCAGACCTCCGGCTTCCCACGGAGCAGCTTCGCTGCCGAAGTTCTCATGTGCCCAAATCTGCGGACGTTCGTCACCGAAAAACGCCGCCGCACCGCCGGTGTGATCGCCGTGCGCATGGGTGAAGATGATCGCCTTCACGGGTTGATCACTGAGCTTGCGGAATTCTTCCATGATGCGAGTGCCATCATCTACCGACATACCAGTGTCGATGATGACCAATCCGTCATCGCCTTCGATCATCGAAACGTTGGCGGGACTAAAACCAACAGCGACGTGAACTTTGTCTGCAACTTTGACGATTTGCTCTTCGAATTGAACGCTCTGGTTCCTCAACCGCTGAGTCGCGTTCGTCACTTCCTGAGCAACGCCGGAGCTGGCAACGGACAGCACAAGGCAGAAAGAGAAGATGGTTCGTTTCATGAAACTGTTCCTTTGAAATACGTTCGGATAAGTTTTTCTGCATCTTTCGCAGAAAGTTCTTTGTCGCTTCCATCTCCGACTTCGAGATGCCCGTCAATGCTGTCTTTCGCAAGTTGGCTAGCAGGGGCAGAGCGGTTTGAAGTTTCTGCTCGCCGCGGCGAGTCATTCCGGTCATCCCGATCCGAGTATCTTTACTCGATACGCTTCGCCGGGAAAGCTTCTGTTCCACGAGTCGGTCTGATCGTCACTTTACCGTCGTCGGATCTCGAATCAACAGTGACGCTGACTCGTTCATGTTTGGGGGCCGGCCTGCATCGGACAAAGTGATCAGTGTTTGCGTTTCCTCCCGCGAAAACGGCCAACCGTCACTCTTCAGCACCCCAGCCATTCGAGAATCGGATCGGCAACTCGCCCGATCGCAAATCCGGGCGAGAATTCGGATTCAAAGTGCATGTTTTCCGCCGCGCGAATCCTGATTCGATATCGTCGTCGGTCCAGAAAAAACTGGACAATGCCAGTAAAAGCCACGACCAACGGCATGAAAACGATTGGATTTGATATCGGATGCATCAATAGATGCTTGGAATAGATCTTGAGTATGTGAAATCTAGAATAGGTTGTCGAAAACTTGTGTCGTCTATCGTTTTCTTGACCCGGCCTTTGCTTCCACCTCGTCGAGCTTGCCTTGCATGATCGCCAATGTTTTCTGGTGAGTCAGCGTTTTCGCGAGGTTGTTGTTCTCATCTGGATCCGTGCTTAAGTCATAAAGCTCTACTCCGGTCGGCCACCATGTGTAGTGATACCGTTGCGTCCGAATCGCTTGTCCTAGTTCGTCACCACGCGTGACGACCGTGTACGCGATCTCTTTTCCATTAGATGACGGATCAGCCAGCATACCTGAAAGGCTTTGGCCTTGAAGTTCTGCGGGCGCGGGCACGTGGCAAAGCTCGGCCAGGGTTGGAAACAGATCGACCAGCTCAACCAGTCCCTCGCTCGTCGATCCTGGTTGGGTTCGCCCTGGCACTCGGATCACCATCGGCACGCGGTCGCATTGTTCGAACAGCATGACTTTGCCCCACATGAACTTTTCACCCAGCATATATCCATGATCCGATATCAACACAACGATCGTATCGTCCCAATGGCCGCTGCGTTGCAGAGCATCGAAAACGATTCCGATCTGCGCATCGATGAACGAAATGCAAGCATGGTATGCCTGGATGTACTCGCGTCGTAAATCGTCGTTCTCTTCGCCGAACTTAAATCCAAACGCCTCGTAGCGTTTGGTTTGAGCGATCTTCGGGACGTGCTTCCAATGCTCCAGCGATGCCGGGGCAAACATCAGTTCGTCTCGCGGATACATCTCAAAATACTTGTCGGGTGCAAGATACGGGACATGCGGTTTGTGAATGCCGCATGCCATGAAGAACGGTTGATTGCCATACGCCTTGTTCTCCAACCACGATGCAATCTGGCGAGCGTTCTTGCCATCGCTGTGCTGTTCGTCACGCAACCCGGTCGGGCCACGTCCTGCGTCCTGCCCGCGAGTCTGCGGCGCTATTGTCGGATAAAAGTCTCGCCACATTCGACGAGCCTCACCCGTTGCGATCGATCCGTGTTCGTGTTCAAACTTTTCGCGGATCGGTGTCACCATTGGCAACTCATCGTTCTCGAATCGCAACACTTCATTCCAAGCCAATGCACCCGGATCGGTTCTCTGATTGTGAAAAACTTTGCCGACCGCACCGGTCCAGTAGCCTGATTCTCTGAATCGTTGTGGCATCGAAACCGTTCCCGGGCGGGCGTCACGAATGTCGGTTGTGTTGTCCAAAATTCCCGTCGATTGTGGATAGAGTCCGCTCAGGAATGAAGCTCGTGACGGCCAGATAGGCGGTTCCCCAATCGGGCACGGAGACACACTGCACCTCGTCTCCGGGCGGATTCTTTCTCAATTGCATTGGCTTGCGACGATAAACTGCCGGCCCCTCGCCGTAGTAGTACAGCGGAATCGTCAAGAATCCGGTGGCCGAAGCTAATCCCGTCATGCAGCCTTCCGCCGCAAATGCCGCATCGGTGCCCTCGTAGACAGCTCGATTGATCTGCGGAACCACTTCGGAAACCGTTTGCCAGGTATCGTGAAGCAATTTTGCCGATCGATCATTCAAGCCGAAACGATGCTTCAGGGTTGCGGCCCAATACTCGTTGCCAAGTTCGTTGTTGTAAGCGAGTTCGCCCCACAATCGGAAGTTGTACCAATGCTTATCGATCTCCAACTGACCCTGCAAATCCGGAATCGTGGAATAGAACACGCGTCCCCAGACGTAGCCATCCGATCCCATCATGAAACCGGGAGATTCATCAAGCGGCATCTCACCAATGAATTGGCGAACGTAGTCGGGGCTGCCCCAACGGTGCATGAAAATGTCATCGTTGCGGATGTTCATCCAGACTTTGTATCCACGTTCCAGCCAGCCGCCTTTGTTCGCGCGAGACTCCCACTCCAGGGGTCTTCTTGAGGAATAGAGGCGACCCACGCAGTACTTAATTTCAACATCAACCGACCCGTCATACTTTGAGGCGAACTGTTCCTGGACATCGTCGCATTTGGTGCTGTGATTACGGAAGATGAATCGCACCTCCCGATTCTTGTCCCAACGTGGATCAGCCTTCGCGTCCATCACGCCAAGTCCATACGTCTTGAAGATGTACGCCTCGGTGGAATCATCGCCCTTTAGAAATTTGTTGTCATTCTCTCCCGCGGCAACACCAATGGCCGTAATCGACGGATAGTTCAGCACCAGTTCTTTCACGGCTGCGCGGAGATAGGCGATCGTATCGGGATCAGTTTGATCGGTGGTGATTCCGTGCTTTCCAGTGGCACCGTAGGTGAATACGTTCCAGTGAAACAGGGTGATCTGAATGCCACGATCGCCGGCATGCTTGAAAACCTTTTTCCAGTGCGCGATCTTCTCGTCGATCGTCATTCGCTTCACCAACTCGAGCGTATCGTCTTTGGTGTCGACGACTCCGTCCTGGTTTGAATCCAGGTAACCTTCTTCCCATTCGTCGTCATTGGGGTCGAAAATTCTGGCGATGAACTTGCCTTTGGAATCATGCTTCAAAACGCCATCGCGCACTTTATAGACATCATGCTCAATGGCTTGTTCATAGCCAGGCGTTTTGACCATGTGCGGATAAGGGTGGCAGGTCCACAGGCTCAAAACGTTGTAGCGGTAGCGAGCCAGATCATCGAGATACGGCTTCCAGAACCCTTCAAAATCCCACATGTGTTCGATATTCTCATTCGCAGCGTCCCCTGAGTCGTCGTAGGAAGGGCTCCGCGCATCCAGCGGGATATTGAATTTGATCCCGCGCTTCGCCACGAATGGCTTGCGAATCACGTTCGCGATAGGAAGACCCAATTTCAAGTACTCGGCCACTTCAATACCGCCGTACATTGCGCCGGTCGCATCCGAACCGATCACCTCGACACGGTTCGGTGCAGCCACTCGAATTTCAAATGCTTCCGCCAACTTATTGTCGGACTTGACGGTCAAGGTCACCGTCAAATCTGTCCGCTGCATCTCTGCCACCGCGCGATCAATTTCCTGTGCCGCGAACTTCAATTGCGGAATCGCGGAATCGAATTCGACATCGGCCAAAACAGACCTCGGTGCGAGCAGGGTGGATACCACGACCAATGCGATGGAAAGTCGCGACATCCGTGGCGGCCATAGAGTTTTTTGCGTTTGCATTTGGATTTCTGTTAGGGATAAGTGACTTGGACGTGGACTATAACTTCAACTTGAACTCCAACGTCCTCCTCTCCGCCGCGATCGAAGGGGCCAAAAGCTGACATTCTTGCGCGATCAGGATTTCAACCCTGCTCCGCAATGTTCACGCAGATAAGCGATGCTTCTTAGGAACTCGTTACGCTCATGTTCTTGATCGAAGGTCTTCTCGTCCTGGCCTTCGGCGGGCTTATCAATCTTGGCTGGCTTGCCTTTGCGAACCAACTTCAGAAAGTCGATGATTTGGGATGCGTCCAGGTTTGGATAGGCTTTCCAATACTCCCTGGTCAGGTAGGGAATCGGCCGCGCCGAATTCGAGATGGACTCGACGAAAATCGGCATACCGGGATTCGCACTGGCGAGCGTGTCGACATACTTCGGCACGTCCATCATGCCTTCACCGACCGCCATCCATTGAAAGATGGCTCCATCTTCGCTGGGCCACACGGTGTAGTCGCGAATGCTGTTGCACACCGTGTAAGGGGCGAGTGTTTCCAGGTGCTTCATCGGGTCTTCCATCGCCCACAACCCGTTGCCGGGATCAAGCATCAAGCCACAAACGTCGGTTCCAACTTCTTCGACCAACGTGACAAGCTCTTCGCTGCGAAGATCGGCTGCGTGGTTTTCAAACCCGAATTTGATGCCAGCGTCTCTCGCTCTTGAACTCGATGCCTTCAGCACACGAACCGCTTCGTCAATTCGTGGCTGGATTCCACCGTCCAGAAAGCGGTCGTCGATGCTTCCGATTCTCACGTTGACGACAGGCGATCCGAGTGTTTTTGCGACACGAATTCCCGTGGTCAGTAGCTCTTCGGCGGTGCCCCACGTGTCTTTGAATTGCTTGCCGTTGTTCGCAATCCCGCCAGCACCGGTGTAGAGCTTGATTTCATGACGGTCGGCCAGGTCCTTGAGGCCCTTCAGATAGCTCGCTTCAAGGCTCTCGAAGTAGTGCAGGCCGTTGAAGAGTGCCGCATCGAGTGTTTGCTCAGCGGCGAACTCGATCAACTGAGTTGCCTTCCACTTTTTGAACCGCATGGATCGCATCGAATGCCCGTCGAGTCCGAGTGGAATTCGCTTGCCTCCAGTGTCGTTCATGCAGAAGGCAGATGATTGCGAAACCGCGGAAACCGCACCAATCGCTCCTGCTGCGATGAATTGACGACGTTGCATCGGGTTCTGTTCCGTGTTGGATTGGAATACGTGAGTTGTCTCGTACTCTCTCCCGATCAATCGAAAATTGGACACGGAGAATTCTCTTTTTCCAAAAACTCGCCCGAAACAACCTTACTTCGATGTTTTGGCGATTTTCTTGTCCAATCGGAGGTATTGCGGGAGAGTGTTCACAGGCCTCACCAAAAAAGTTTTCCGCGAGAAACACATTGCATATTGACCAAGAACTAGCCCCGCAAGATCTGCTTCCTGCCATTCAACGGTTCTGGGCGCTTTCCGCGAAGAAGATTTCTAGTCTGAATCAGGACTATGATGCGACGCTCGGATCACCCGTGTTCACGGTGAAGGGACGGTACACCACACGTGGCTGGACCGAGTGGACGCAAGGGTTTCAATTCGGATCCGAGATTCTTCAGTTCGATGCGTCCGGTGACGAGTCGTTTCTCGAGATGGGAAAGAAACACACCGTCGAAAAGATGGCCGCTCATGTGACCCACTTTGGTGTCCATGATCATGGTTTCAACAACGTCAGCACCTATGGCAATTTGCTTCGTTTGATGAATGAGGGTCGTATCACCGAAGATCCCTGGGAACGCAATTTTTACGAAATGGCACTGAAGGCTTCCGGCGTCGTCCAGGCACGTCGTTGGACCAATCTTCCGGGAGGCGGATATATCTATACTTTCAATGGACCACACTCGTTGTTTGCCGACACAATCCGTTCGCTTCGATCCTTGGCCGTTGCACACCAACTGGGCCATTCCATGATGACGGAGAGCGACGTCGAGATCAGTCTCTTGGATCGGCTGATCCAGCATGCCAAGACGACGGCTGAGTATGCGGTGTACTACGGTGACGGTCGAGACGCTTACGACCTGTGGGGACGTACAGCGCATGAAAGCATCTTCAATGTGAACGACGGGAAGTACCGATGTCCCAATTCACAGCAAGGCTTTTCACCATTTACCACTTGGACACGAGGACTGGCATGGGTCATGGTCGGGGCGGCAGAGCAGCTCGAGTTTCTGAGTATCGTTGACGAAGCTGAACTGGTCCCGCATGGAGGTCGTCTCGCGGTGGAGGGATGCTTGCTGAAAATGGCCAAAGCGTCTTGCGATTTCTATATCGAGAACAGCGCCGCCGATGGGATTCCCTATTGGGACACCGGAGCACCGAATCTTCATCGACTTGGAAGCAACTATCTCGATCGCCCGGCTGATCCGTTGAATGATTGGGAACCCGTTGATTCCTCGGCAGCGGCGATCGGTGCGCAAGGACTGATTCGCCTTGGACGCTATCTCCAGGACAGCGATGCAGCTGATAGTAAACGCTACACGCAAGCTGGACTGACCGTGCTGAGAACGCTGCTTGACGAGCCCTATCTGAGCACGAATGAGGATCATCAAGGCTTAGCGCTGCACTCCATTTATCATCGCCCCAATGATTGGGACCACATTCCCAGCGGGCAGCGAATCCCCAGCGGAGAATCAAGCATGTGGGGCGACTATCACGCGAGGGAAGTTGTTTTGCTTGTTGACCGGCTTGCAAATGACCAACCTTACCTGAAGTTTTACATCTGAATTTGCGTCCAGTCATCATGAATCAATCGGAAATTGCACTCTCCATGCGAGCCACCATTCAAAGGCTAAGAATTCTTCCTGTCATCGCGATTGACCGTGTTGATGATGTTGCGCCGCTTGCCGACGCACTCGATAGGGGCGGTCTCCCGATCGCCGAGATCACGCTTCGTACCGATGCGGGACTCGAAGCAATCGCAAAATTATCGACGCGCAATGACTTCGTCGTCGGTGCAGGAACCGTTCACAGTGTCGAGCAAGCGAAAAAGGTGGCCGATGCCGGCGCTAAATTTGTGGTCTCTCCCGGATTCAATCCAAAAACCGTTCAGTGGTGATTGGACCATCAGATGCCGATCTACCCGGGAGTCTCTTGCCCGACCGACCTGGAAACGGCACTGGAATTCGGGCTCGAAGTCGTCAAGTTTTTTCCCGCAGAGCAGATCGGCGGCGTCAAGATGCTCCAGGCATTGCAAGGCCCCTATGGCAACATCCGCTTCATCCCGACGGGTGGGATCAGCGCGGCAAATTTGAAAACCTACTTGGACCTTCCCTCGGTGATTGCTTGCGGTGGCAGTTGGATGGTCAAAGCGGACCTGATCAAAAGTAGGAATTTTTCGGAAGTCCAACGGCTGACGGCGGAGGCTGTCGCAAGCTCCGAGGGTAAGCCAACATTCAAATTCATCTAGGCGATTCATGAAGAATACCTTATCCATCAAACCGTCTGATCAATGCCATTTCGATCTTGTCTCGCTTGGCGAGGTGATGATTCGGCTCGACCCAGGCGCAACTCGCATCCGCACCGCACGTCAATTTCAAGTTTGGGAAGGCGGCGGAGAATACAACGTGGCTCGAGGATTGCGACGATGCTTTGGGATGCGCACCGCTCTGGTCAGCGCCTTTGCCGACAACGAAATCGGGCGCTTGGCCGAGGACTTGATTCTGCAAGGCGGTGTCGACATGAGCTTCGTTAAGTGGATGCCGTACGATGGCTTGGGACGGACCATCCGCAACGGACTGAACTTTACCGAACGTGGCTACGGTATTCGCGGAGCCGTTGGATGTCCCGATCGTGGACTTACCGCGGCCAGTCAACTGAAGCCGGGCGACATCGATTGGGATCACCTATTTGGCAAACTTGGAGTGCGTTGGTTTCACACCGGCGGGATCTACGCCGCCCTCAGCGATACGACACCGGAGGTCGTCATCGAAGCGGTTCAATTTGCCAAGAAACATGGCACGATTGTCAGCTATGACTTGAATTACCGACCATCGCTTTGGAATGGAATCGGAGGGCACGCCAAAGCGCAACAAGTCAATCGTGAAATCGCCAAATCGGTCGATGTGATGATCGGCAACGAAGAGGACTTTACGGCTTGCCTCGGCTTGGAGGTGGAAGGAGTCGGTGAAAACCTCAGCAACATTGATGTTGACAAATTCAAGCAAATGATCGATCGAGCCGTTACCGAATTTCCAAACTTCCTCGTCACCGGCACAACTCTCCGCAAGGTGCATTCGGCAACCATCAACGACTGGAGCGCGATCGTGTGGAGTGACGGAATCTTCTATCAGTCGCAAGCGTTCGAGAAGCTCGAAATCTTTGACCGGGTTGGCGGCGGCGACAGCTTCGCCAGCGGCTTGATCTATGGATTCCTTACCACCGGAGATCCATCGCAAGCGGTCAACTACGGCGCTGCGCATGGTGCCCTCGCAATGACGACTCCCGGTGACACGACGATGGCCAACCTCAGTGAAGTTGAAAAGGTGATGTCAGGCGCAGGGGCGAGAGTTGTTCGCTGATTCACGTCAGCGTAGTACAGCGAAACATGAACCATCAGCTTCGTTCTGTACCCCGAATTCACGGTAAGTCATGAGGTGTGAAGCGTCCCTCTCCGCCCCAGCAATAATGCGTAGCAAAACTAGTCAAGGGCTTGTCGATTTATTAATCGGACGGCGCTTGCCGGGGTGGTGGGGGGAATGTCGACTCTCCCGAACGCATTTTTTCCAGTTTTGCTGAAATTTTTGTTAACGAAGCTTTGCAGCGAGCGGCATACGTGTGAATCGAGAGTTCTCAGCGTCGGACGCATTATGGATGAAAAACGAACACGAGAGGAATTTGCACAGTGCTGGCTGAAGGCCGAGCCCTCGATCTCGGCGTACGTTTTTGCCGCTGTTGCCGGATTTCACGATGCGGAAGATGTTGTCCAGCGGATTGCGGAGGAACTTGCACGTCGGTTCGACGAGTATGACTCCGAACGTCCCTTCGTTGGATGGGCTCTGTGGATCGCCAAGTCGCGGGTGATCGATTTCTATCGCAAGCAGGGCCGAAATCAGTTGGTATTTTCGAACGATTTGTTGCAACGCCTGAGTGAGACGATTGTCGAGCAAGCCGCTACCCGAAATCGACGTCGGGAAGCGTTGGAAACCTGCCTGGATGGGTTGCCTGAGAAGTCACGCAGGCTGCTTAATATGCGGTATGTCGATGATCTTTCCGCCGCGGACATTGCGAAGTCGGTCGGTTCGACTTCTGGGTCCGTTCGTGTGCTCTTAACTCGTGCTCGTTCGGCGCTTGCCGATTGTGTTCAGCGGCGACTTGTTACGGAGGGCGCGTGATGCCAGTTGATGACGGTTTGATGGATCGTTTCTTGGATGGAGATGTTTCAGATGACGAAAAGGCTCGCGTAGTCGAGTGGTTGGAATTGCCGGCTAATCTTCAGTGTTTCGCCAAGCGAGCTGAATTGCACTCGGATTTGAGGTGTTCGCTACGTCGTCGGAGTATCCAAGAGCGTGCAATTGAAACTTGCACCGGCGAAACCGCTAGCGCGATCGGATCACGTTTTACGAAGGTCGGGGTGATCGCGTTGGCAACAGCGGCCAGTCTGTTCTTCGCTTTCATGCTGTGGCCAGATGATGCTCAGCCCGACGCTTCGACCGGGCAACTGGCAACCGTCGTCAGCCGAATTGATGCATTGCTCACTAATGGAGAGGCGAATTGGGACGCCACCGAACTGGTCGCCGGGGAATATCAACTCAGGCGTGGCTTAGTGCATCTGCAATTCGACGGCGGCGTGATGGTCTATGTGGAGGCACCCGCTCAATTCAGTGTTATCAGCGGCAAGCGTCTAGTGCTACAACACGGGCGACTTTCCGCAAACGTTCCTCCCGAGGGCATCGGATTTACCGTTGATACACCCGAAGCGGAGGTCGTTGACTTTGGAACCGAGTTCTCCGTTGATGTGGAAGGCGGAGCGAGTGAGATACATGTGTTTGATGGGCTCGTACGAGTCAATCCTGGGGCATCGAATCAACGTGATGCCTCAAGATCCGTTGATCTTCAGGCGTCGCAGGCTGTCCGGATAACCGACGGAGCGGCTGAGCTCGAAGACATCTCCATCGCGACCGCAAGGTTCATTCGCAACTTTGACGAACCGAGGCTGAACTACGTTCGCGCGGTCAAGCGGTTATCGCCTCTGGCCCACTATCGAATGCCTATTCGCGACCGCGGGCTGGTTTCCGAACCGCCCAAGTATTCAGGCGTCCTCTTAACTGGAGAAGGAAAACGTCCGCCGCATGCTCAGGGGGTGTTCGTCGGCGGTTCTCTGCGAGTCGGAGTCGATTCCACGGGCCGTGGAGGACGCGTCGATTTGCCACCTGCATTGAGTACAGGGCAATTCTCGCTGACCGTGTTCGTGTATCTCGAAACACCCGCGCACGGTGCAATCGTTGCCACGAATTTGGATGGTGAGCGTGGCAACTTTGGCTTGTCTCTCAACGAGAACGGAATGCTTCAGGCCAGCGTCAGGCGTCGTAATGACGATGTATTATCCGTCTCAGGAGGCTCGGTCCTGCCGCTGAAGACTTGGAGGCACGTCGTCGTCACAGCTGATGGTGAGAACCTGCAGCTTTACGAAGACGGAAAGCTTGTTGCGTCCAAACCCTGTAAAGCCTTGGCAACCACCGACGCCGAGACGGTCTGGTTTGGAACGGATGCCCGTGCCAATCGTGTGTGGGGCGGCCGGATCGATGAGGTGGCGTTGTTTGACAGAGCACTCACCGAAGAAGAAGTCGCCGCGCTTTATCGCACCGCCCAAGAGGAGATTGCCAGATCACAATGAGTAACGAATTGAATAATGGCTTGTTCAGTCTTCTGGTACGAAGTTGGTTGAGTGTGCTCGCCACTTTGCCGATCTTCGGCGGATCGATCGCAGCGGCTGCCGACCGGCCTAACATCGTGATCATTCTTGCGGATGACCTTGGGTACGGAAGCCTCAACAGTTACGGCGCGGACGTGTCGCACATACACACGCCGAATATCGATCGGCTGGCTGAGCAGGGGCGACGTTTCACGGATGCCAACACCCCGTCCTCGGTGTGCTCGCCAACTCGCTACGGATTGCTGACCGGTCGCTACGATTGGAGGACGAACCAGAAGCACGGAGTGATTAACACGACCGACCCGTTGCACATCGACACGTCACGCTCCACCATCGCATCACTGCTGAAGTCGGCGGGTTATCGCACGGCCGCCATCGGGAAGTGGCACCTCGGGTACGGCACAGGGAAAGCGGACTTCACGAAACCACTTACACCGGGGCCGCTCGATATCGGCTTCGACTATCACTTTGCCGTGCCGCAGAATCATGGAGACGCTTCGGGGGTTTATGTTCGCAATCGGCAAGTCGTCGGCTTGCGCAGCGGCGGAAATGTTTCGGCAGGAAAATCTCCCTACGGTCGAGAGTACATGGGGATCGATGCTCCTCAGCGCGTCGATGAAAACGTGATGGATGAATTAACAACGGACGCGATTCGTTGGCTTGAGGAGCCAAAACGTGACGAGCCTTTTTTTCTTTATTTTGCGCCCGTCGCGATCCACTTTCCGTACACGCCGTCAGAAGAAACCAACGGTACAAGCGGGACTGGACTGTATGGAGATTGGATACACGAACTTGACATGTCCGTCGGTCGAATTCTGGACACGCTTGATCGGATGAAAGCGGCTGATGATACGCTTGTCATTTTCACCAGCGACAACGGTGGCGTGCTGATGACCGAGGGGCAACGCCCTGAGGCGGAAGCGTTTCGCATGGGGCTTCGTCCGAATGGCCACTGGCGCGGTCGCAAGCACAGCATCTACGAGGGTGGTTTTCGAGTTCCGTTGCTTGTTCGCTGGCCCGGACATGTTGAACCAGGAGCCGTGTGCGACGAAACAATTAACCTCGTTGATATCTATGCGACGATTGCCACGTTGATTGATCAGCCCGTATCGCCGAACGAAGACGTCGCTGAGGACAGCTTCAATGTGCTGCCGGCATTGCTTGGATTGCCGCATGAAGAACCGCTTCGGCCATCGATGATTGTGCACAGTCCCAATGGTAACTACGCCATGCGAAGTGGCCCATGGAAGTATGTCGAAGGGCAAGCAAGCCCGACATTAAAGCGGCCTTCGCAGCGCGACGAACTTCACGCTCAACTTTACAACCTGAAGGATGATCCTGGAGAGCAAAACAACGTCTCCAACGAACATCCCGAAATTGTGAAGCGACTGGCGGGGCTGCTTGAAGAACAGCGTAAGGGCGGACGGTCATCGACGAGCGTTCTACATCGGGAGAATTCCCCATGAATAACCATGCTGCTTCAGTAAACTCAGGAACGGTCTACGCTTGCCTGTTGATCGTCTGCTCGTGTCTCCTTGTAATCATCGCGATCAGCGACGCCAACGCGGCAGCACCGACCGAGCGGAAACCAAATGCCATCGTCATCTTGGCCGATGACTTGGGCTATGGCGATCTGTCGTGCTATGGAGCCGACGATATTGCTACGCCAAGCATCGACCGCATGGCGTCCGAGGGAATGAAGTTCAACAGCTTCTATGTTTCTCCCGTCTGTTCGCCGACACGCGCGGCGCTAATGACCGGAAGCCATTCGACGCGTGTCGGCATCGGCGGTGTGCTATTTCCTCGGAACAGCCATGGGCTGAATCCTGACGAGATCACGTTGCCGGAGCTACTGAGAGGTCAGGGTTATGCGACGGCTATCATTGGTAAATGGCATCTCGGCAATCAAGACATGTTCCAACCGTTGAACCATGGGTTTGACTATTGGTACGGAACGCCATCGTCCAACAGTCAGGGCTTCTATCCCACACTCAAGCGATACGCTGCTGATTGCATCTTTCGCGAAGGCTATACCCGCGAGAGCATTCTCGAATTGAACGAAGCGAAATGTCCACTGGTGTTGAACAATATCGTCGTCGAAGTGCCCGCCGACCAGACGCAGTTCACTCAGCGGTACACGGCTGAGGCCATCCGCTTCATCACCGAAAACAAGGACCAGCCGTTCTTCGTGTACCTGGCGCACAACATGCCGCACATCCCGCTGCATGCTTCCGAGAAGTTTGTGGGCAGCAGCAAGCGAGGCATCTACGGCGACACGATTCAGGAACTCGACTGGAGCACCGGCGAGATTCTGCGGTCTCTGAAAGAACTGGGACTCGACAAGAACACGCTGGTCATTTTCACGTCCGACAATGGACCCAACACCAGCACAGGCGGCAGCGCCGGCCCGTTGAAAGGTGGCAAAGGCTCGACTCTCGAAGGCGGCGTCCGAGTCCCGTTCATTGCTCGCTGGCCAGGTAACATTCCCGCAGACACTGAATCTGACGAAGCCATCACTTGCATGGATTTGCTGCCGACGCTGGCCAAACTGGCGGGCGGCAAGATTCCCAGCGACCGCGTGATTGATGGCAAAGACATCTGGCCGCTGCTCGCTGGAAAGCCGGATGCCAAGTCACCTCACGAAGCAATCTTCTACCTGCGAGGCCGAGGTGTTCAGGCAATCCGCGTCGGTGACTGGAAGTACCTCGTCGAGGACAGTTTCGATAAGGAAGACACGGAAGATGAGGTTGAGTTGACTGCGGAGGAGCTGAAACTTCCGCGCAAAGAGCGGAACGCGATCATCAAGGAGCGGAGGAAGGGCACGAGTCCAAAACAGGAATCATCTGCGGCACTCTACAACCTTAAAGATGACCTCGGCGAACAAAACAACCTGATTTCCAAACACCCAGAAATCGTCGTGAGGCTGCAAAAGCAGATAGAAAATTTCCACAAAGAGCTTCGCAAGAACACACGCCCCGCTGGCGTTGCGAACCAACTATGAACATCAATTGCACGAATCAACTGAATCCAGAAAGGCGCAGGGTATGAAAACCATTGCATTAACGTTCATTGCAGCATTGTTTGCAGTAGACGCCTTGGCGACAGAAATCCCGATCCCAAAAAGGGTTCAGAAGAAGATATTAGCTGGCGCGCCTGAAATCGACCTGAATCGTGATGGCAACATTACGGCCGAAGAATTAAAGGCAGGCAGAGACAAGCTGCCAGAAAACATGCGGGTGCTACTTGATGTATACGGGTGTGGTCTCTTCAGGGCGCAGTTTGACGGTTGATTGAGGTGCGTCGGTTTCGCGGCATTGCGTAACCTCGGATTGGTGTTTCAGAACAAGGGCGTCCCGCGTCACACTGATGTTGCAAAACAAAAA
>NZ_SJPW01000009.1:0-64985 GCF_007860125.1 Rubripirellula tenax | reverse complement strand
GAACGTGGGAGTCAACCTATGGCGCGGTCTTGAAGGCTAATGAGGCGTCGATACGACCTTACGCACCCAAAGCTACCACGAACCATCAATTGGCCGCGTAAACTCGCGCCCTGGCGAGACGACACCCATGTATACCTGAGCACACAAGTTGAAACGATCAAGGAATCAGAACCAACGAAGCACAAAACGACACTGCCGAAGCCACCCGAGAGCAACGGTGCCACACCATTTATTGACCCGATCTTTACGTATCAAAAACTTGAAAACATCACCTATGGCACGGCGAAAAGTGGCGACACCACCATGCCGTTGTTGCTTGATGTCTATCGTCCAGTGACTACGACCCAGTTGCCTAAGAAACTGCCGGCCATGATCTTCGCTTTTGGGGGAGGCTGGCGCAAAGGATCGAAAGACGTCAAGTACATCAGGGATCTCTGCGGATACTATGCCGAGCGCGGCTACGTAGCCGTATCGATTCAATATCGCATTGAGAAGGATGATCCACCAGTTCTGCCCGGGCCAGCATCGAACCCTGAGGGAAATGAGCAATTCCGGCTGATCAATGCCGCCTTTCAGGACACCTGCGACGCTGTCCGATGGGTCCGGTCGAATGCAAGTAACTACGACATCGATCCGAATCGCATCGGTATTGGCGGAGTATCCGCAGGGGCATTCAATGCACTGCACACCGCATTCTGCGATGAAGAACTTACCGGACCTGACGCTGAAGTGGCTGCAGTGATTTCCTTCATGGGGGCCATTGTTGCCAACCATATTGATGAAACCGATCCGCCTGTTTTCATTGCCCATGGCACCAGTGACAACGTCGCCCCCTACGCAATGGTCAAGAGCATGGTGCAGCAGTTGGAAAAGGTGAACGCAGAGTACAGCTTCTTTCCTGTCGAGGGTGTGGCGCACCGGCTTCAGACCATTCTCGAAACGGAATACGACGGCAAGACGGTATCAGAGCACAGTCTTGGTTTCTGTTTCGAGGCCATGGAACTCGGCGAGCTGATCAAGGAATCACGTTAGACACCTTCTGAGATGAACACTATGAACAAGATTTACTTCGCACTCCTGCTAATTGTCTTCTCGGTTGGTGTTGCAAGGGCCGATACGGCCTACGAGCAGATGAACGTGCTCTTCCTGGTTGCTGACGATTTGAATAGTTGGATGCTGGAAGATGCGGATCGCTATGCGGGTAAGGTGATCGCACCGAATCTTCGGAAGCTGGCCGGCAGTGGAGTGAACTTCACGCGTGCCTACACCGCCGCGCCGGTTTGTTCGCCTTCTCGCACTGCGTTCTTTTCAGGTGTGGCACCCTGGAAGTCAGGTATCTACAACAACGCGCAGATCATCAACGAGAGCGAGGCACTGAATCAGGATGCGGTGCTATCACTGGCCGGGTTGTTCAAGAAGAACGGCTATGACACTTTCGGTTACGGCAAAATCACCCACGGCTGGGACCAGAAAGAGCACTGGGATGAACATGTTGGTCACAAAAGAGATCCGGCTCCTCCCGGAGCCCCCTTGGCCAAACTCAGTGGGGGAGAGCAGGACTGGGGGCCTATTCACCTCACCGAGGAACAAATGAATGACACCGGCGGGGCCAATAAGGCAATCGCGGTCCTAGAAAAACAACACGACAAACCATTCTTCCTGGCCTACGGTTCCTTCAATCCTCACATGCCCTGGTACGTCCCGCAAACGTATTTTGAAATGTACCCCCTGGACCAGATCGTCCTTCCCGAGCTGAAGGAGAATGATTTGGATGACCTTCCTCCGCTGGCCAAAGCGGTGAGTGACGGGCTCGGGAGCTTCGCCGACAAAGTCATCAAGTCTGGCAAACATAAAGAGGCGGTGCAGGCCTATCTAGCCACGACCACTTATGTCGACACTCAATTCGGGCGCGTCCTCGATGCCCTCGAAAAAAGCCCCTACAAGAACAACACCATGGTTGTGTTTCTCACCGATCACGGCTTTCACCTGGGCGAAAAACACCATTGGCAAAAAACCACGCTCTGGGAAGAGGGGACACACACGTTGTTGATGTTTCGCGCGCCCGGAGTCACCAAAGCCGGGGGCGTGTCGCAGCGGTTCGTTTCCCTGATGGATATCTACCCTACGCTGGCCGAACTCTGCGGACTCACGCCACCCACGACCATCGATGGACGCTCGCTGGTCCCACTGCTCAAAGCCCCGAACGCTCCATGGGAAAGCACCGCCATCACCGGATTGTGCGATAAAACCAAGACGGACTTCGCTTACATCAGCATCCGGCATGAACTCGGACGCTACACCCGCTACGGGGCCGAAGAAGAGGAATTCTACGACACGACCAAGGATCCTCACGAATGGACCAACCAGATCGACAACCCGAAATACGCCACGAGCGTCAAAAAACTCCGCGGCCTAATCCCCGGTTTCGAGGATGCCGCTCAACCCCTTCCTTCGGCGCTGACCAAGGAGCGTAGGGAAACTCAAAAAGAGAAAAAGAAGAAATAGTCCAATTCTTTCAGATCATAAAAACAAGCTGACCTAACAGGACCAACCATGAACCCTTCCCCTCAAAACAATCCTTCACGTCGAACCGTGTTGAAAACCATCAGCGCGACCACCACGCTGGCTGCGTCCGGCCTGTTGCCATCACTGATCTACGCTGCACCGTCAGCATCTGCGAACGACAAGTTGCGAGTCGGATTGATCGGTGCGGGGAATCGAGCCAAATGGCTGACGCGTGCGCTGTCGCGCGAATCCCATCGCGCCACATTGATCGCGGTGTGTGATTGCTACCTACCACAGATTGATGTCTTGGCGGCTGACAACAAAAGCGATCCGAAGGCCGGCGATTCCTGGAAACGTTATCAGGACTACGAGCAGATGTTCGATCAGGAGGAACTCGACGCCGTCATCATCGCAACGCCGGATCATGTGCGTGTGCGTGCGGCAATCATCGCCTGTGCCAAGGGCCTGGACGTTTACGCGGAAAAGCCGCTCAGCTTCAGCATCCCCGAAGGCCGCGCATTGATCAAAGCGGTGCGAAAACACAATCGCATTTTGCAGGTCGGCACGCAACAACGCAGCACGGCCAACAACCAGTACTCATGCGAATTTGTTCGCAGTGGCGGTCTCGGCAAAGTGCACACGATTCTCGTCAAGAACTATTCCGGCTCGCGTCCTGCAACCGGTCTCGAAAAGCAAGCCATTCCCGAAGGCATGGATTGGGATCGATTCTGTGACCAGGCGCAGTTGCTGGACTACCACACCCAACTTCACCGCAGTTGGCGAAATTTTGATGCCTTTACGGGAGGTCCCATTTGCGATCGCGGTGCGCACGCTCTGGACATGGTTCATTTGGCGATGGGCTGGGATAATGTCGCGCCAACGCGAATCGAGCCGACCACGGATGCAAAAGACGCTCGCCAGCGCGGAGTCCGTCTTCATTACCCGGACGGCACGGTTGTTCGACTGGAAAGCGACAATGGACCAGCTTTTGGAGGCATCTTTCTCGGCGAGAAGGGTAAGTTGGAAATCAATCGAGGACGCTTCGCCTGCAATCCAACGACACTGCTTGCACCTTTTGAAGGCGAAGAGTCCGAAAATCATGTCGGCAACTGGCTCGACTGCATCGAATCACGCGAGGAACCCAATGCTCCCGTTGAAGTCGGACATCTGATTACCAGCGTCGCGCACCTGATCAACATTTGTCGCATTACCAACCGCACGATCCACTGGGACGCCACTCAAGAACAAATTACTAACGACAAGCAGGCGAACGATTTGTTGGTCAAAGCGTGTCGCCCAGAGTTTTCTTTGCCGGAAGTCTAGTACTGTCGATAGCTAATGCACATGCCGACGAAAAGCGGATGAATGTTCCTCACGAGTGGATCAACCGGATCAACAATCCTGAGTATGCGGAAGTGATTGCCAACATGAAAGCGGCGCTTCCCGCTGCTGCCGCCCCGCTTTCTCCCGGCTTGGCAAAAAAGAAGACGGATCGAGCGAACAGGAAGCCAGAGAAACAATGACTGAGAAGAAACACGAAACCTTTGAAGAGAGCTTCCATGATGAATAAAAGATGTTTTGCCAGTCGAGCAGTCGACGTAGGAATTACGTTGGCGTTTTGCGTCGTATTCCCGATGTTGGCATGGGGCGCGCCGCCAAATGCGAACCAACAAGATCAGAAGTCAAAGACCGCGGCGGCGAGCGACAATGAAACCAAGGTGTACAAAGTTGATCAAAAGATCGTCGACGCATGTGCCACCATTGCGGGCGAGATCCAGGTTCAGACGAAACCTGCACAGCCGCGCCGAGTGCTCGTCTATGCAATTAGCCACGGCCCGCACCGCTTCTGCATCCCTACCGCACAGGCCGCACTTAGCGTGTTCGGCGAAAAGACCGGCATCTACTCTGCGGTCGTAAGCAATGACCTAGCCAATTTTGAGCCGGACGTGCTCAAGACGTATGATGCGGTCTGTTTTGCAAATACGACTGGCGAGGTATTTATGCGTCCGCTCGAGCGACATCTCTTTCGTGAGCTTCCGGATGCCGAGCAGAAATCGCAACGGGAAAACCAGCAGAGGTTGGTCAAGAACCTGGTCGACTATGTGAAAAACGGAGGTGGATTTTTCGGCATCCATGCCGCGACCGATTCGCTCAAGACAGCACCGCTCTACGGCGAGATGATCGGAGCCTATTTCGACGGTCATCCGTGGGGCGGAGGAAACACGGTCACCGTCAATCTCGAAGAACCGGACCATTTGCTATTGAACAATGTCGTTGATGGGCCGGAATCGTTTTCGATCAAAGACGAGATTTACCAGTTCAAGGCTCCCTACGACCGCAGTAAGCTGCGCGTCTTGCTGTCGCTGGATCTGGAGACATCCGACAAACCGGTCCCGAGCAAGATCAAACGCACCGACGGCGACTTTCCTGTTGCGTGGGTCAAGTCTTATGGCAAGGGGCGTGTCTTCTACTGCTCGCTCGGCCATAACACTTCCGCGTTTGCCAATCCGACGGTTCTGAAACTATGGGCGAACGGATTCCAATATGCCGTGGGTGACCTGAAGGTGGACGATACGCCATGATGTCACAATCAAACGTGACTCGGATCGTTTTCAGGGATATTCACATCACTCATCCCAACAACTCCATGTCAACTGCCATGAATCGAATCGCTCTTATTCTCACAAAGGTATGCCTGGTTTGTGCCTCGCTGAACCCGTCCACCGCGATTGCCAAGAAGCCGAATGTTCTGTTCATTGTCTGCGATGACCTGAACACGCATGTTTCAACATCCGGCTATCCAGTCAAGGTAATGTGTCCGCGACAATAGTTGTGGCCGGTACGTCAAACTCACTCACTCGCTTGCGCTTCGTGCTGGTATTTGTAGTCTGTGTGTTTCCTGCAAATCGGCTTCGCAGTGTTCGCACGCTCGTGTTCTTGATCGAACGCCCTCTGGACCTGACCATCGGCGGGCACGCCAATTTTCGACGCCTTGCCTATCGTGTGTTCTCTTCCGATGAATCGAGAGTTGGACATGCAAACCTGTCTTTTTTGGCAAAATCCGACCGAACCAAGGCGGGTTCGATATTTTTGTCGATTTCCCTGTCCAACTGGAGTCGCTGCGGGAGAGTGTTTCTGGACTCCGAATTACCTGGATTGCGATTGTCGCATTCCTTTGTACGGAACATTCAAATTCCCCCCACGTTGCAGAGAGATTCTCATGAAGTTGAAAATGTTCGCCACCCTTGCGCTTGTTGCCTTGATCGCAGTTCCCGCTGTTGCCCAAGAACAAGAGAAAAGTAAAAAGAAGAGCGACGGTGTCAGCTCGTTAGTCAGCGATATTCTAAAAATGCTCGAACCAGTCGGTTTGACCGCTGACCAAGTAGCCAAGATTACTGAATTGGCGAAGTCAGCCGACGTTCAGGCGAAGTCGATTCGCGCGTCCGCTGGGATTACTCCTGCCGTGATAAAAGCACGAATGGAAGCTCTGAAAGCGGCTCGCGAAACTGGCAAGACCGGAAAAGAATTGATGGCTGCCATTGATGACGCATCCGATTTGAGTGCCGATCAAATTGCCGCGTTCGTCAAACTTCGGAAGGCGCAAGAAGAGCTTGAAAAGAAAGCGATCGCGATGTTGACCGAAGAACAAAAAGCTAAATTGCCAAAAAAACCGACTCGCGGCAATGCCGAGAACAAAGGCAAGAAGAAAGACGCTGCATAATTGCATCGTCCTTTCACGGCGTTCGAGATCTTCGTATGCCGTTTACCTCCAGTGTCGTTCATGCGGAAATCCGATGATGACGACACGCTTGGCAATGTCGACGCGCCACTTTGGCAAACCTGACAAGACTCAAGTCTAGGCTCCTACGAACTCAAAATCACAGCAGCAAATGAGATCCACAACCATGTTGAACCGCAAACTCTGTCTAGTCGTGATTGCGGCTCTCGCGTTCTCTCCTGGCAAGCTCCTCGCTGAAGACAAACCCAACATCGTCATGTTGTTCATCGACGATTGGGCGTGGAACGGGTCTCCGGTTCCCATGGATGACGACATGCAGAACTCTCACATGCCGGTGCTGCAAATGCCGAACGTTGAGCGCCTGGCTCGCGAAGGCATGAAATTCCGAAACGCCTACGCATCGCCGCAGTGTTCGCCGTCTCGAGTCTGTTTGCAGACCGGGCAGTCGTCGCCGCGGAGCGGATTCACGGTGTTTATGAACGACGGAAGACAAGAGTACTACGACCAAAAGGGATATCCGAACTTCCCGGTGATCCCGTGTGTCTCGGACATGAATATTGACGAAGACGCGGTCACCATTCCTGAAGCGTTAAAGCCACTTGGCTACGTGAGTGCTCATATCGGCAAGTGGCACATGCGTGGTGATCCCGGGGATGAAGGCTATGTGCTGCACGATGGTGATACGGATAACAAACCGGGAAACACCTTGCCTCCAGGGCCGCAACAACTTCCCAACGATTTGACCGATCCAAAGCTGATGTTCAGCGTGACGAAGAAGGCAATCGGTTTCATGGAGGAACAGGTGCGAGCAAAGCAGCCGTTCTATCTGCAGATTTCACATTACGCCATGCACGAGGGCCGTGAGTGTTTGCCAGCGACACGTGAGAAGTACGTCGCACATCCTGCAGTGCAGGCATACTACGAAAAGATCGGTAAGACCGCGCAAACTGTTAAACGCAAAGACGATCCTGCTATCTGGTTCGGCATGGGAGAAGACCTGGACGGACGCATCGGCGCAGTGCTTGATCGCATCAAGGAACTCGGGATCGAAGACAACACGTACGTCATCATGGTGTCCGACAACGGATATCGACACAGCTTTCTTCCGGGGCTGACGCAACCGCACCATGCTCACAAGTGGTGGGTTTGGCAGGGCGGCATTCGCGTACCCATGATCGTGAAAGGTCCCGGCATCGAAGCGGGCACCAGCTTCGAGGGCAACGTCGTCAACTACGACTTTCTGCCAACCTTTGTTGATTGGGCGGGCGGCAACGCGAACGAACTCAAGAACATCGACGGCGTCAGTCTTGCCGGCTACATGGCAGGCAAAACTCCAGACGACGAATTTCTGAACCGCAACATCTTCTTCCACTATCCGCACTACCGTGAAACGATGCCACACTCAGCAGTCGTCTCGGGCAATCGCAAGCTGCTGCATTTCTACGAGCGTCCAGACGTTCCGATGCTGTTCGACTTGTCGAAAGACATGGGCGAAGCAAACAACATCGCTGCACAGCAACCGGCTGAGCACAAGAAGCTGCACGACGAAATGATGGCGTACTTCAAAGAAGTCGGCGCGAGAATTCCGAAGCCAAATCCCGATTGCGACCCTGCCGTCTACAAAGACGACAAAGGCTTTGCGAAGCGATTGTTGTGGGGACCGTTTGAAGGCAAGCGGCCGTTAGAGGAAGACGAGAAGTAGTCCATACCTCAACGTCGCCGGTTTTCACATGCACTTCATTTCCGACGGCCGCACATACGGCGGACACGCGATTGAATTTGAAGGAAAGGACTTGACGGTCGAAGTGGATCGGATGACGGAGTACACCTTCGTTTTGCCTGAAACCGATTCGTTCGAGAAAGTCGAATTCGACAAGCAATTTCAATACAAACAGAAGTAGCGGGCGGCTAATTTTACGGCGGCAAGCTCCCTTGCAAGGCAACACGATGCCTAAGCACCGCAACACACCAGCAAACCCAGAGCACGCAAGACACACACGAGCAATCAATGATCCGAAAACACTCACTGCACCTATCGCTCAAGGCAGCAGCCTTGGCGCTGACCCTTGCTCTCGCACCTCTGCCCGCTTTGGTGGCCGCGCAGCCCAATGTCTTGTTCATCGCCGTCGATGACATGAATGATTGGGGAATCGGTGGCCACCGCCAAGCGATCACGCCCAATATCGATGCGCTGGCCGCTCGCGGACTTAAGTTCACCAACACCCATTCCGCCGGCGTCAAATGCGGTCCATCGCGAACCGCTATCTTCACCGGTCAATATCCTGCCACCACCGGTTTCTACGACGATCAGGTTTACTGGCAGTTGGACGAGAGTCTGATTGGCCTGCACACTGCATTCGACAACGCTGGATACAAGACACTCGGCACCGGCAAGCTCTTTCATCACGCGATCGGTTGGATCGACCAACGAGGTTGGGACCAGTACTGGCTTCGCACAGACGGAACAACCAACGCCCAGAGAAAGAATGGTTGGGACGCCGGCAGTTGGAAATATGGCGCCCCGAATCCGGGTGGTCCTGATGGAGCCTTCGTCAGCATCTACAACACGACTTACCCGGACATTCAAGCCGGTGTGATGGAGTGGGCGGCCCTCGACAATGCTGTTGAGAAAGACATGGCCGACACTCAGCGCGCCGACTGGGTCATCTCACAGCTCAAAGCCGATCACGGGGATACACCATTCTTTCTTGGCATGGGACTATTTACACCTCATTCGCCGCAATACGCGCCACAGAAATATTACGACGCGTATCTCAATGGGCCGCTGAAAGGGAACATCGACAACCTCGAACTGCCGAGCTACTGGAAAGACGGCAGCACGAATCCGCTGCCCGATCTTGATGATGTCGCGGACCGAGAACGAAAGAAGGAGATCAATGTCTACAAGCGATGGATGGCAAATCTCCAGGCGATCAGCCCCAACGATCGAACGTTGAAGGAGTGCATTCTTGGATACCTGGCAGCCATCACCTACGCCGATGCTCAGATCGGTCGCGTCCTGACGGCACTGAATAACAGCCCGTACGCCGACAACACGATTGTCGTCCTCTGGAGCGACCATGGTTACCACCTTGGTGAAAAGGGGCATTGGGCGAAACACGTCATGTGGGAACGAGGATCACAGGTCCCATTCGTCTGGGCAGGCCCTGGCATTGCCAAAGGCGCAACCACCGACACAACGGCAAGCCTGATTGACATGTATCCAACCTTTGTTGATTTGTGTGATCTAACCAAGGATGGCGCCAACGCGGATTTGCAACCGCTCGATGGCAAATCACTCGCTTCCACTCTGAAAGATCCTGACCAAGCGGAAGACCGCGAAGTGATCATTTCGTATCTGCAAGCTTATGAATATGCAATCACCAATCGCGACTGGCGGTACATCCGTTACGGCGATGGCCAGGAAGAACTCTATGACCACAACAACGATCCGAACGAGTGGGATAATCTTGCGAATGCCCCGGCGTACGAATCCATTCGTGCAAACATGCGGAGCAAAGCGCCATCGAAAATCGCCGATTTTGCTCTGCTGCACTTCCAGCATGCCAGGCGCGACAAAGGCGACGGGACGTGGTACTTCGACGACCACCAAGTGAAGGTTGACTTAACGCTCTCCAGCAATGCTCCCGATGTGGTGACTGGCGAATTTGACGTCACCGCCCAATTTACGACGGGAGTCACTGGATTTGACGTTGGCGACTTGGAAGCAACTAACGGATCTATTCTGAATTTCAAGCAAGTCTCGCCGGACAAGTACACGTTCACTGTTCATCCCAAGCCAATGGCCGTCGGCGAACTCATCGTCATTGAAGTGCCAAAGAAATCTGCGACTGGCATTCCCAACCCGCGAGCAACGAACTCTTACGACATCTTTGTCGCGCGTCGGTATCACCCGGACGCGAAGAGCTGGATTCCACCATCCGCCGGTCCTGCCGTCACTAGCGTCTCTGGCTTGACTGTGCGATTCAACTCGAACGGTTCATCCGATGACGGCACGGTTGATGCTTGCGTCTGGCAGTTTGGTGACGGTGGTGTTTCGACCGACCGGAGCCCCAGCCACACGTATGCTCAGGCTGGCACGTATGTCGTCACACTGGGCGTGACCGACAACGACGGCGTCGGCAGTGACCTAGTGCCGGTGACAGTGGTCGTCAGCGATGACTCCAAAAACCTCAAGTGAAACTTAGATGAGTGATGTCACGGGGCGCTGAGAAGGGACCAGTGATGGGCGCCTGAAAGTCCTCCACATAGTGAGGGGGGGTGGCCGAATTACTGTTGTTCGTTTTGCAAACGGCGAAACGGAGAACGGGAGACTGTGGCTAATCATTTAAGCGTGACCAAGTCCAATGCGATCAAGAAGTTACATCAGCAAGGCCAGTCCCAACGTCAGACCGCTTCTTTTGCGTCGGTGCAAACATAAACGCATTGAACGTCATCGACGAGAACACGATTGTCGGACGTTTAAACAACCAGAGTGCTGTCGGCGATGCCCACGTGCTCCAGCGTGTGCATCAACCCGCGAACTTGCCAGTCGATCTCTTGCACCACATCGCCATAGGTTCCTTGCTTAGAACTGTCTTTGAAGCGATCCAGCGGAACCCACTTGGTGTGCGGAAGCGACGAGGTTTAGTACAGGAAGAAGGGCTGGTCTTTGTTGGCGGTGATGAATGCGATTCCAGCGGCGAGCAACTTCGGCGAGTGCGTGCCGTCCGTTTTTCGGCCTACGTTTTCGATGGTCGTTTTGTTGCGATAGATCGCGGTCGAACGACTGTCATCGAATTCCATGAAGCCATAAAAGCTATCGAACCCATGATTCAAGGGGTTGAACTTTTCCCATTCGCCCCAGTGCCACTTGACGACGATTCCCGTCGCATAGCCCGCTTGCTTGAGCAACTCGGGAACCATGAACTTGTCTGAATTTAATCCGTTTTCGTCAAATCTTCAGAAGAGGCTGCCTGCACCCACGCGTTGATCATGGAAATGCCACGATGCCAAACCCACGTCGGTATAGGTTGCCAATCCCAGTTCGTCGATGCGGTTAACAACGCTGGCGGTTTCGTCCTCTGCTTTGATGGTGTTGGCATCAACGATTCGTCATCAGATCACTCGTTGCAATACTAAGAAGGATGTCTCTAAATTTGAAATCGTTTTCCCCTGCCTGATCAACAAGCAACTGCACCGTGACATAGTCAGCTGCATCTAACTTTCGACCTTTCGCATATTCCGCCAGTCTGATGATCAAGTTGCGGGTGAATGGGCGGATGTCGCTGGCAAGGATTCGCTTGAGCTCCGCTACGTCGGCAAAGTTTTTGCCCAGATAGTTTCCGTCTGTGCTGATTGTCTGTGTCTCTGAATACTGGGTGCGGAAGCGGCCAATCGGGTCGAAGGCTTCCAGCGCGAACCCGAGTGGATCCATGCGTCGATGACATTCCATACATGCTGGGTCGCTGCGATGTTTTTCCAGCATCTCGCGGACGGTGACAGCACCATTCAGGTCGGGAGTCAATGCGGGAACGGCCTTCGGAGGCGGCGGAAGCGGCGTGCCCAGCAGATCGGCCAGGACCCAAACACCGCGTTCGATCGGAGACGTTTCGACACCATTGGCGGAGAGGGTCAGGATACTGGCGTGACCGAGTAGCCCGCCGCGCTTTACACTGGCGGGGAAAATGACACGTTGAAATTCGCTCGCGTCGTTGCTTTGCATCGGCACGCGGTACAGTTCAGCAAGCCCTTTGTTGACGAACGAGTAGTCAGAATCAATGAAGTCGCGGACGCT
Organism: Rubripirellula tenax; assembly: GCF_007860125.1. NCBI lineage: Bacteria > Pseudomonadati > Planctomycetota > Planctomycetia > Pirellulales > Pirellulaceae > Rubripirellula > Rubripirellula tenax. Next base: position 52,944 of record NZ_SJPW01000009.1, on the reverse strand, counting down.
TTGATTCTCGTATAGCACGTGCTGAAAAAAGCGACGTGTCTCTTCGATCATCGCTGGCTCAAGATTCTGACGGTAATAGACTCGAAATTCCCCTTTGCTGTCCGGAGGCATGCTTCCAAGTTTTTCGAGTGCAAGCCATTGATCGGCGAAACTGTTGCAGAATTGCTTTGATCGCCTATCGGTCAACATTTTCTCAACTTGTGTTGTCAAGACCGATAGATGTGTTAGTTGGCCCGATTTGGCAAGCGCAAACAATTCCAGATCCGGCATCGTGCTCCAGAAAAAGTACGAAAGTCGATTCGCCAGTGCGTGCGCATCGAGTACACCGGGGGTTTCTCGTAAGTACAGAAAATCGGGTGACGACATCATCGCGGCGAACGTCCTGATCACCGCTTCATGCCAGTCACCATTGGCCGCATGTTTTTTTTCTAGGAAGTCGAAATAAGGAGCCATGTCTTGACGACTGACCGGGCGGCGAAAGGCTCGCGTTGCAAAGCGACCGATCAGCCACTCACGCTCGGTTTTGTCTTCAAGTCTGGGGATCGTCGTGGAATCATAAGTCGTGACATAAGATTCGGGCGGCCACTGATCGTGAAACGGCCCTTCGATCTCAAACTTCGTGATCTTAATACCCGGACCGCGGTACAACTCTTTCATCGCCGACGGTTCAAGCTTTCGTCTTCGGATGTTCGAGCGGATCTGCGTGATCGGTTTGCCTGGTCCGTTAACGAAAGACAGATAGGGAAAGTGACCTTTGTCGATCCAAGTATCAAACTGAAACGTTTGCTCGGTGTCATCCTGCAACTCAAATGTCTTCAGCAGTACGTCTTTGCCTGAAACGCTTTCCGTCGCGTCCTGGGCGACGCCGAATCCCATGACCAGCGGGCCCTTCTCTGGCTGGAGTCGGATTGGATAGAAATTGCGATCCACGCCGGACGCTGTAACCGTAACCGTGTAACGGCCGGGATAGTTCATCGTGCGAGAAGGCTGGCCATCATAAAGCTTGGCTTTCCCGCCTGATCGACCGATGACATGTTCTTTGTGATGATTGATGTACCGTCCGGAAGTGCCTTTGACCTTGTCGAGATTGATCTTGCGACGGTGAGACGCCGGTTTCTGCGAGTCAGCCGAAAAGAGTGCCTGTCGAAGACTCTTTTCAGCCGCACCCATGTATTCGAGCAGCAACTCGTTCGAGATCACAAGAGATTCTGCGTCGGTGTCAAACCCCTCGTCGATTTCATCGGCATAGATGTATTCCCCCGGATCGAACGTGCCCCTTCGCAGGCCAAGCAGATCGCGAACTGTATTTCCGTATTCGCGCTTGTTCAGGCGTCGAAACCCGGTGGATGTTACGGCGGATTCCTGCTGAGCACGATTCAACGCCAACTTCATCAGGTGCGTTCTTTCGGTGCCGGTGGGCTGCGGCTTGTTATCCGGCGGCATCGTCTGACCAGCCAGCTGCTCATAGACGTTCTTCCAGATCGCCGGGGTCATCTTCGACCCATCGTCGAGCCGGACGTCACCTTTCATTTTTTGAATTCCATGGCACTGGACACAGTACTTTTGCAGAAGCTGCTGATGCGAGGGGATGTCGTCCGCGGCCACGGCAACCGTCGGTGTTGCGAGGCAGATGAATAGAGACAATGCCTTCAAACCGAGTCGCCTCGCTCGCGAGCTTGGAATCGTTTTTTTGGGCGGCGTATACTTCATGACTTGATGGGAGCCCGTTGTTTTCGTTCGTTCACGGCTTCGATTCGTCGGCAAGTGCAAGTGCAGTTCATGTTTCAACTTTCGATCTGGGTTTGGGATACGCTTGCACGCTGAACGAAAAAAACGTCAATCGTTCTTCATGGTGCCTACAAGCTCACGGTGCCTGTCGCATTGTTGAAGCGATCGATTTCAACCCCAAAGTTTTGCAGCATCGTCGTGAACAGGTTGTTTAGCGGTGTCTGCGTTCCGGTGTGCTGAATCGCGTTAACGTGCTTTCCGTGCTGGAAGCCACCTCCGGCGAGAACGATCGGCAAGTTGCGATTGGAGTGCCGAGATGCGTCACCGAGGCCGCTGCCGAAGAACACCATCGTCTCGTCCAATAGGTTTCCGCGTTCAGTCTTTGTTTCCTTCAACTTGGCCATGAAGCGTGCCATTTGTTGGATATAGAACGCATCAATGATTCGGAGTTGCTTCAGTCGATCGGGGAGATTGCCGTGGTGGGTCAGGCCGTGATAGCCGGTGTTTACGCCGTCAATTTCGATCACGTGGTTGTGCATCCCGAAGCCCGCCGTAAACACCCTACTGCTATCCGATTGAATGGCCAGGAACAGCAAGTCAAACATCAACGGCGAGAGCGTTGGGTAATCCATGTTGCCGTGCGTATTCACGGATTCATCGAAATCGACGTGCGGCTTGGGCACGTCTTGCCAACGCTGCATGCCTTGAATGCGTTCCTCTGCCTCTCGGATCGCGGTCAGGTATTCTTCTAGCTTTCGCCGATCCGGAGCATTGATATCGTGTGCTAAGCGTTTTGCTTGACTTCGTACCAGGTCCAGCACGCTGCCCTGTTGATCGAGTTCGAGCTTGCGGGCTTCCTTCGCTGCTTTGGGATCGTTCAGGAACAGTTTGCGGAACAGGTCAAGCGGATCGGTTTCTTCCCGCACCTTGATCCCGGATGCCGTCCAAGATGCGCCCTGGCTGCCGCCAAGAGAAACATGCACCGACGGAAAGCGAGTCTGATAACCGACATGTGCCGCGGCCACTTGGTCCATCGAAACATTCTCACCCGCTGTCGCCTTTTTTGCGTCCACTCCGCTTAACAGCGAGTTCATCGAACCATGTTTGGTGTAAATGCTGGGGTGGTCCATATGCGAAAACACGGTGAAGTCGTTTCGCAACGGCTCGAGCGATTTGAGCGTTGGCGAGAGCGAGAAATTCGCATCAAACGAAGTCGGAAAAAAGGCTTCTGGATTCATCCCCAAAGCGCTGGCGATGCAGACCATTCGCATTTCAGGTCGATTTGAATCGCGAGCGGGCTCGGCGAGCGATTCCATCCATGGAAGTGCGACCGACACGCCCGCGGCTTTCAGAAAAACCCTGCGATGTTGTCGCGGTTGACTGTGTTTCGACATGCCTTTTTCTCCGAAGACTTGGTCCAGATCGCCAGTTTAATCAATTTCCGCGATCGGCTGCTCGCTCAGTGTAGCCTGCCGGATCGAAAATTTATCCATTCCGCCAATGAAGATTTGCACTGCGCGCGTTTCGGTCGGTGAGTTTGCGCATCGTATCCAACGTGTCAGCTGTTCCCCTCCTGATTAAGCCACCTCGACCAATGCTGATGCGAAAGTTTCATTTGCTGACGAACGCGGAATAGCGGGACAAAGGAGCTTGCGACATCCGGAAGCACGTCGGTCGGATGGAACGAAACGGAAGGGGTTCGCCGAGTTTGTTGTCTAATTTCTAAGGCAACGGGAGAGACCTGTAAGGCGATTGCTTTCCACTCAATCGCACCCCCGCGCGGCCGGCATCATCGTTCAACACAGGCTTGGATATCTTGATTCCCAGTCTCCCCATCTTTGACGCCAAAGACGCGAGCGGAACGGTGGTCGGATTATTCTGCGCGATTTTGATCGGCGATATCCATGTGGCCGGTTTCCGCATGCATCAACATGGACGCGTCTTTTCGACGAGCATGGAATTGGAAAGTTGCGTGGCGGCGGTCGTCTCGAGTTACGATAGCTTGACTGATACGCCACTGAATACGTACGACCAAAATGAGATTGAAAAGCATGAATATTATGAAGCTAGCACTTCTCTCACTTTCTATGCTGCTGGTTAGCGCCGACACGTCTCTGGCGGTAGAGGAGCGACCGAACGTCATCATCATTATGAGCGACGATCAGGGCGTGGGAGACTACGGCTTCATGGGAAATCAGGTCATTCGGACGCCCGCACTCGATGCGATGCATGCGAGAAGCGGCTTCCTGTCGAAGTTTTATGTCAGTCCTGTTTGCGCACCGACTCGCGCGAGTCTGATGACGGGGCGATACAACTATCGTACGCGCTGCGTCGACACCTACTTGGGACGAGCAATGATGGATCCCGACGAAGTGACGTTGGCCGAATGCCTTCGTGACGCTGGGTACCAAACCGGTATCTATGGGAAGTGGCACATGGGTGACAACTACCCGATGCGAGCAATGGATCAAGGGTTTCAAGACAGTTTGGTCCATCGTGGCGGTGGAATTGGACAACCGTCCGACCCGATCGGTGCCGAAGGGAAGTACACGGATCCAGTCTTGTTTAAGAACGGCCGGGAAGTACCGATGAAGGGATATTGCACCGATATCTACTTTGACGCCGCAATGGAATTCATTTCCAGCAGCACGGAAGCGGGCGATCCGTTTTTCGCCTACATCGCTACCAACGCGCCGCACGGTCCCTTCGACGATGTGCCGCACAAGCTGTACGAAGAATACAGGAACACCGATCTATCATCACTGCTGGTCAGTCCGCTACCCGAAAAGCGTCGTGAGGAAGAGTTCGACAAACTCGCTCGTATCGCGGCGATGATCACGAACATTGACGAGAATGTCGCTCGCCTGTTTTCCAGGCTGGATGAACTCGATATTACCAAGAATACGATCGTCATCTACCTGAACGACAACGGCCCCAACTCGATGCGATACGTCGGTGACATGCGAGGCATGAAGACGCATGTCGACGACGGTGGCATTCGATCCCCGCTACTATTTCACTGGCCGTTGAAGGTAGAGCCGGGCGCAACCTCAAGCAAGCTATGCGCGCACATTGATGTGTTTCCGACAATTCTTGATGCGTGTAACGTCCCCATCCCGACTTCAGGCAAAATCGACGGACGGAGTTTTCTATCGCTACTGACTGATGAAGACGCCAATTGGCCGACACGGCAAGTTGTCTTCCAGGCTCACCGGGGCAACGTGCCGCAACCGCTGAATCACTTCGCCATCCACGAAGATCCTTGGAAGTTGGTTCATCCGAGCGGTTTCGGAAACGAGCGAATCAAGGGCGATGCAAAACTTGAGCTTTACAATCTCGAGAAAGACCCTCGGCAGCTGCACGACGTCGCCGCCGTACATCCCGAGATAACCAATCGACTCACGAAGGCCTACGAAGCTTGGTTCGCTGATGTCAGCTCCACTCGCGAAGACAACTTTGCGCCGCCTCGAATTGTGATTGGCACGGAACACGAGACTGCGACAGTGCTCACGCGGCAAGACTGGCGGCACGCAAGTGGCGAAGCATGGGCAAAAGAGTCCAACGGTGACTGGCTCTTGAACGCTTCCGATTCGGGCAAATACGAGTTCGAGATCATTCTTGATAGCGACCAACATCCAGCCGGAACCGCGACCGTGGCGGCTGGCAACTTGGTTGACCATTTTGAAATCATCGCTGGTCAGCAACGCGGACATCGGACAACGCTTTCACTGCCAAAAGGAGACGTGAATCTGTCGATTGAATTGACTCTTGGAGAGAAATCGATGGGGCCGCATCAAGTTGTTGTGACGCGGCTATGAGTAGGGGAGCCGCCTGACACGCAACTTGTCTCGAAGAGAGTTCAGTCAAACTGCCGTTTCGCTAGTTTGCACTTCCGCTGCCGGACAATCACAGTCAACCAACCAGCGTAGATCGAAGGATAAAAGATGCTAAGACAAATATTCACAACGCAGTTTTTTGGGGCGTTCAGCATGAAACAGACGCTCGCATGGCCAATGGTTGTGATAGCAGTAATGGTGCTGTTCTTAAGCAGTTCCGTATGTTCAGCACAAAAATGCGAGATCGATTGGACTGCTCAGTACGATCCCAGGAATCCCAATCAAGACCGAGACGAAACGAATGGGCCGGTTCCAATCGTCGATGCGGATGACGTGATCGGATACTCCGCCGACGGCAACCGAGTCGATGAAGATGACATCGCGGCAACTCCCTTGGCATTGGCCATCTTTGCCAAACGAGGTTGGAAGAACCAGCTGGTCCACTTCAGCTACAACAATTGCCCCATGATGGGACGTGAGGCGAAACCCACCGAACACAAGGCGAGCGTTGAGGGGGCTGCCACCGAATTCGGGTACGACACCAACGTTACCAAGTTCTTTGATTGTCAAGTTGACAGCCAATGGAACGCCGCGGTGGCCCACGCGGTTGAGGTGATCAAGAGCACCGGGAACGGTAAGAAGTTCTACTGGATCCAGGCGGGACCGCATGAGCTCGCATACCGCGCTCTCGAACAAGTAAAGAAGGAAGTTCCCGAGAAGTTGCAGAACGTCGTTTTGGTATCGCATTCGGGAGTCAACAACGTATCGACTCACACGATTCGCAGTTCGCTCGGCGAAGGATGCGGACATACTCTCCGAGACTGCTTGGCTCTCGACGATAGCATTGGCTACTTCTACACCTCGCTTCAGGGTGGTAGTGAAAACTTCGGATCGAAGAAAGCGAACCAATGGGCCGCCGTCGCATGGATGAAGACCGTCGATTGCGATGCCTGGAATTTCGTTGACAAGCGATTCAGGAAGGCGCAGGAGATGTACGGTCAGCCAGGGCTTGACGCATCCGATGCTGGCATGGCCTACACCTTGGCCACAGGCGACCCGGACGGCAATTTTGTCACACTAACGAAATGGATCGATGGTTGGTGCCCTGACTCCACGCCGGTCCCTGCGAAGTGATGCACAGCATGGCTCGCGTGCGATTCACTCTGGGGCAATTGAAAAAGAAAGTCAACCAGCGACTTTCAAAAGCATGAATCATGCGGCCGGAACAATCCGGATGGAATGTTGAATGAGGAAGAAAAATGTTGGTACGAGGATCAGTACCACTGCTGTTGCAAACATCAGACCGAACGCGAGGCTGGTTGCCATGGGTATCAGGACGAGGGCCTGACGTTGTGTTTCCAACAAAATGGGCAGCACTCCGGCGATCGTTGTGATTGAAGTCAGGATAACGGGACGAAATCGACGTCGACCAGCGTCGAGGACGGCGTTTTGAATTGACAGTCCATCTCTCAATCGCATGTTGATGAAATCGATTAGCACGATGGAATCATTGACGACGATGCCTGAGAGTGCGATCAGGCCGTAGATGCTGAAAAGCGTCAGGGGCAGTTGCATCCAAAGGTGACCGGCGATTGCTCCGATGAATCCAAAAGGGATGATGGACAGTACAAGGATGGGTTGAATGTAGGATTTGAATTCGATCGTTAGCAGTAGATACATCGCTCCAATGACCAAAACGAAGCCGAGGATAATGCTCCACTTCGATTCATCTGCCTGCTCTTGCTGTCCTCGCCAACGCACGTTGACGTTGGGGAACTGCTGGGCCAACTGAGGGACGAATGATTCCTTGAGATCGTTGACGATGTTCATCGCATTGGCTTGTTCTTCGTCGATGTCGGCGGAGACGGTGATGGCACGCATCTGATCGGTGCGATAGATCAGCGAATCAGTTCTGGCGACTTCGATGTCGGCGAGTTCCGTGATCGGAAAAACGTGGCCGTCGACAGTTCGATGTCGAATCTGGCGAAAGTCCGCCAATGAGTCTCGCTGGTCGCTGGGATAGCGGACGCGAAGTTCAACTTCGTGTCGATCACGCTGCAATCGCATGACTTCGTCGCCGTAGTAAGCGGCTCGCACGGTTTGCGAAAGACCTGCCAATGAAACGCCCATTGAACGAGCTTGGTCTTTGATCTTGAGTCGGTACTCGTACTTGCCGGGCTTTGATCCTGCTGTGACGTCGAAGACGCCGGGGTATTCGCCCAACTGGCTCGACGTCAATGCGACCGCATTTTGTAGTTCAGCAATGTCATCGCTGCCGGCAAGCAAGGTGACTTCGATGGGGGCTGCTGCCGGGCCTTGAGGGCCAGTGCCAAAGACCAAGACGTCGGTGCCTGGGAATTCACCCGCTCGCTTCCGCCACAGATTGATGATGTCCTTGGAAGAAACCTTTCTCATCCCCGAATCAATCAGCGAGACGGTGACGCTGCCAACATGACTGCCGGACGAAACGTCTCCCGTCGCACTCGCTCCAAAGCCAACGGCGCGGTGCATCGCATAGATGACACCGTCTTCGCGATCGCTCATTCCTTGCTCGGCGAGTTCCTGATTGACCGCTGCAAGTGCGGACTCAATTCGCTTGGTGGCTTTATCGGTGACCGAAGCCGGAGTGCCATTGGGATACGCAATCAGAACGGAAAGTACGTTGGAGTCGACTCGTGGTAGTACGACGAAGGGAACTCGCCCACTGCGAACAATCGCCGAGGACACCACGAGCAGTCCCACCGCCGAAGCGATCACCAACGCGGGATTGGATAATGATCGTGACAACATAGGTAAATAGACACGTTCAATGAACGCATCCAGCACGGCGGAAACTCGTTTATTGAGAGACTCGAACACAACGGCCAAGAAGTGGAGCGGTGTCAGCAGCCAGTCGATGATTTTCAAGAACAGATTGTTCTCGTGAGCCAAATGCGATGGCAGCACAGTGACGCTTTCCACCAGGGAAACAATCAGCATCGCGATCACTGCAATTGGCAGCACGGTCGTGAATCGCCCGAGTTGTCCGGTCACGAACATCAGCGGCAAAAACGCAATCACGGTCGTGCTCACGGAAACGACCACCGATGGCATGACTTCCAGCGTGCCGTCGATCGCTGCCTGACGATATTCTTTGCCAAGCGAACGATGCACGTAAATGTTCTCTCCAACAACGATTGCATCATCAACAACGATTCCCAAAGCGATTAAGAATGCGAACAGCGAAGTCAGATTCAATGTCTGGCCCGTGAAGTACATCACGAAACCCGCTCCGCAGACGGCGATCGGAATTCCCATTGCTACCCAAAACGCGAGTCGCATTTCGAGGAACAATGCGAGCAAAATAAACACCAGCACCAATCCCTGCCAACCGTTCTTGATCATCAAGGACAATCGATCACGAACGTCGTCGCTACGGTCGCGATACGCCACCATGGAATATCCGTCGGGAAGCTTCGCACTGTCCAGATACGCGTAGACGTCTCGCCCCACTTCCAGCAGGTCTTCGCTTTGCGTGGTGTTGACTGAGATCGCGATTCCGGGATGTCCGTTGATGCGGCTGATGGCCGTCGCATCCGAAAAGGCGTCCCGCACAGTGCCAAGTTCGTTCAGCCGCAACGTCAAACCGCCGGGGGTGTTAATGATCGGCAATCGTGCAATCTCGGAACCAATATTGCTGCGATTTGAACCGCGTAACAGAATCTCCTGCGACGCACTTCGCAGCGTTCCACCGGGAATTTCGACGTTCTCTTCGCGAATGATCTGGGCAACATCTGACAACGTCAGTCCATATTGCCGAAGTGTTTCTTCACGTAATTCGACGTCGATTTGAAACTCTGGTACTCCGAGTAGCTCGACTTGCGAAATACTGGCGAGCCGCAGCAATTCGTCTCGAACTCGCTCGGCAGTTCGACGCAGTTCAATCGCCGACTCGATCGAATCGGAGTCTGGCCCGATGAGCCCTATTTGAATCGCGGTGGAGCTTGGGATTCGCTGGCTAATGACGGGAGCTTCTGCCAGCAACGGAAAACTGGGAATCTGATCCACGGCCGCTCGCACATCGCCCAGAATCTGTTGCACGTCGCTCTGGCTGACACCTGAATTAAGAACCAGTCGAACGCTGCCGGAACCTTCCGAAGCGGTCGCATTGATTTCATCGATGCCGTAGATGGAAGCGACTGCCGCTTCGATCTTTTCGCAAATGGCTTCTTCGATGTCTTCGGGGCTGGCACCGGGATAAGCCACGCGGATTTCGATTTCATCGAGCACAAAGTACGGCCAGAACTCACGTTGCATCGAAGCCATGCACCACGTTCCAGCGGCGAGCAGTGCAATCAACGCAACATTGATAGCGGGCGTGTTATCGACCGCCCATCGGACGATCGATTTCATGGGAAATCGCCTCCGACTGTGCCGGCATGACCGACAGTCGTCGGCTGGCTTGCATCGACCGGGATTTTCTTCGCTTTAACATTCCTGTCTCCTTGCTCTCGTACCGCCAGTCCATCTTTCGCATTGGCGACGGGCGAAACGATTACCTTGTCCTGTGGTTGAATGTTGTTTGATTCAACCTCCACAATCGCCATGCCGTCGCGAGACTGAATGGTCGTGACAGGAACCATACATAGCTTTCCGTCACGCATCAACCAAACGCAGCCGTCCGTGCGAATTCCTTGCTCGGGCAATTGAAGCAACGGACGATTGGGGAAACACATGACTTGTACATTGACAAACATGCCCGTCATCAAGGGAATCTGACACTCCGCCGCCGATTCGATTTCATTGCCATCGATAAGCACACGGCACGCGATGGTTCTTGTCGCTGGGTCGAGACCCGCCCCGTGTTGACGAACGAGGCGACCGTGCAGCGTATGACTGGTTCCCGCCGCGTTGTACGTTACATCCGCAACGACCGGGGTGATGCGTTTGACATCGTCGAGAGATTTCTTTGCTGAATCAGCCGGAGCTGTTGCCCGACTACCCCATACCCACGCCATTTCGTCGAGTTTCAAGTGACAGTGGACTTCGAGGCATCCCGATTCTTCGATCGACAGAAGAGGATCGCCCGCCTGCACCATTGCATACTCTTCCTGTGGAGCTGCTACGACGATCCCCGATACCGGCACCTTCACTTCCGCGGCCACTTGATCGATTTTCGCTTCTTCCAATTGAACCATTGCCAGCTTCCTAGCCAGTTCCTGCTCAGCGATTTGAATTTCCAAGCTGCGCCCGCGACCAACGAGTTCCTCGATAACCAGCCTCGCGTCAAGTTCCAACTTCTCAGTCGCACTACGCTCAGAAGTTGATGTCGCCTGCGATCGAACGAGTTTCAGGATTCGCTCAAGGTCATCAACCAAAATTTGATGTGACTTACGAGCGAGCGTTACCTGCTCCGCTAGGTTCGCCCTATCTTGCTGAAGCTGTTTGAGTGTTGTTGCGGCTTGATTCACCGTGATGTCAAGTCGCTGCACAGTCAACGCGAATCGCTGCGGATCGATCTTTATCAGCGTTTCACCAGCGTCAACCTGTTCGCCGATCCGAAGATTTGGGTGCTTGAATACGATTCGCCCTTGGACTTCCGATGCGATCGACAACACGCGATGAGGGACCACTTCGCCTGTCGTTTCGATGGTTAGCGGTCCATCGAGTGCATGGATTTCGGCGACTTCAACAACCGTTGCCTTGATGGCAGTCTTCGGCTTGCGAGGCACTTCCGGCGTCGAACCCATGGCGTAAAACGCGACGGCACTGCCGACAAGGATGATTGTCGGCAGCACGTAGTGTGTGAGCCATCGTGTTTTGGAAAGGAATCGATTCATGTTGGAACTGGAACGCTCAATGCAATCGTGTCGAAGTGATTGGCGGCTCGTTTATTCTCGCCGTGAGGCTTCCATTTCTTCGGGCGAGATAATGCCGTCACCGTTGGTATCCATCTTGGCGAACATGCGTTCGGCGTTGCCGACGGCTTCCGCGCGAGTCAGGATGCCGTCGCCGTCTCGATCGATTTCTTTGGAGTGCCCTTTCAAGAAGCCGCCCATGGCGCTGCGTGATCCGCCGCGACTGTTCAATTCGGCATCGGTCAGCGTGTCGTCTTTGTTGGCGTCGTAACCATCGAAAGCCTTGGTCGCTTCACCGACGATTTCGTCGCGACTGATGATCTTGTTCTTGTCGAGGTCTATCTCATCGGCGTGGACGAGAATCCAAGGTTGACGTGGACCGTCACCGGGTTGTGGTCCGCGCTGACCACCTGCGTTTGGGCCGCCCGCTTGATCAGGACGATCGCCTCCACGCGGACCTCCTTGTGGCCGATCGCCTTGCTGGCGGTTTTCTTGCGGTCGATCACCTTCTGCGCGATCGGCTTGTCCACCACCGGGGCCACGGAGTTCTTCGCCGGAGATTTGTCCGTCTTTGTTTTTATCGAGAGTGAGAAGTGCGGATGTTGCGTTCTGTATCTCGGCTTTGTCGAGGATTCCGTCGCGGTTGGCGTCAAGAGCCTGAAGAAACGGATTGCCTCCTCCGCCCTGTCGCTGACCGCCGCCTTGCTGTTGCCCGCCGCCGCCTTGGCGCCCGCCGCCACCTTCTCGCTGACCACCTTGGCCACCGTCGCCCCCACGCGGACCGTTGGGCTGGTTGGCAGGTCGGTCGCCTTGCGGCGGACGTTTCTCATCAGGAGACGGTGCTCCGTTGCGGGCGCCTCCACCGGCACCACCGCCTTCACGCGGTGTATACGTTTCGGTTTTCGTACCTTGCGGCGACACAAACTGGAATGTTGCTGATCCATTATCGGCGACGGTGTAGTTGATAGACCTTTTTTCGCCATCGACGTCGTAGAGCAACACATAGCTGCCCTGCTTTGGATTTTCAAAGCCGTTGATCTTGGCACCCCTGAGTCCCGACAGTGACGGTCGCAACGGTCGAGCTCGTGGCTGCGGATCAACTTGCCCGTCTCTTTCGACAACCTCGCCATAAAATCCCCCGTTCAAATAAGGGAATGTTTTTGTTGCGTGGTAGTGATACTTGCCATCGGGACCCTTGTGGCCGTTCAACCAATCGAGGTCCGTGGGAGGCTGTCCGTTCGGGTCGTTGTAGCCGTAGATTGGATAGCCATCCAGAGCAATTGCCACGGCGCTACCCGCACCAACGATCTTCTCCAAATGAACCGGAGCGATGTGATAGTGGTAGTCGTCGGCTCGACCACAGTGCCCACCCCATTGGTCAAGTTCACCCGCTGCCAACGTATCCGTTTTGCCATCGTTCTTGATCGGATTGAAGATCGGTATGCCGTTGACCGCGACAGCAATCGCCCCACGAAAGAAATGCTCCTTCGTTGACATCGGATTCTTCGCTGGAACCGGATGCAACGGAATTCGATAAGCATTGTCGCCGAAATACACCTGCGGCAACGGTACTTGTTGTTGCCAAGCGGTAATGCCGATCATCATCGGATGCTCTGGCATGCCATTGGATTCAACAAACAGGAAATCCTTGTCGAACCGAACGTTTACGGTTTTCTCGAATGGTTGAAACAGCTTGGCCAGCTCAGGTGCGGTTGCTTCCGGCGCGTTTTGGAACACGACGAAATGATGCTTCGGCGGCTCTGTGTTGAGCTGAACGATTTTCTGTTTTGCTTTAGGCGAAGGTGCGTGAGAATGGCCTTCGTGAGCAAACGCAACATTCGCAAATGCCAAGCTGACCGTAATCGCGATCGTAAATTTCATCGATTGATTTCCTAGATGGATTAGTTACCGAGTTGTCTGACGCAAATTCGCGATGGCGCAAAGTGCGTGTTGAGTTGTCTGTCTTTGCGACTTTGCGTGTGCTGCGTCAGCGGCCTTTATCTGGACCACGTTGGCCTTGCCGGTTTCCTTGACCGCCACCAGCGCCTCTTGGACCACGGTTGAAACCGAACGTACTCGAACCCATATCCGCTGGCTTGAATTGGACCGTGTACTCTTGAGTCAGTGCCTTGCACATCGTGTCGGTGCAGCCGAAGTAGTGCATCGAAAGCTCGATGGAAGATCCCGGCGAATCACCTTCGATATCGACCCAGAACTGACGAGGTTCTACGTCCTTGTCGCCCGAACCTTTCTTGGCACTCGCTTCGGTGGGCGTTGCCTTCACGCCCGATGGCAAGATCAATGAGTACTTCATGGGTTCGGTCAGATTGTTCCAATGAACGCCATGAATCGGATCGGGGTAGAACCCCAGGAAAAGTCGTCCGGTGCCCGTCTTTAGCAAATCTGCGTCCGCTTCTGCTCGTAGTTTGACGTAGTAGGTTTCGTCCGGACTCTTCGGGGCAATCGCAAGAATGACTAACCCTTCAGGCCTCGCAACTCGTGTGTCCGTATCGACATTTTCAGGTTGCCGCTGCCGCGCGAGTTGCGGCAAGTCGAGATCGCTGGCAAGTGTTGGATTGTCGATCTTGCCAACGAACTTACCAAGTGCGTCGCGAAGGCTGGGTCCGTTCAAATGGTCCGAGGCGTAAACGATATTGCCTTCGGGAGAAATCAGAAACATCGAATTGTTTGCCGAATTCAACCCGTCGCGAATATCATTGTTGATCGTGTCAGCAATCCACGGCACTTCGGTGCCTAACTTCTTCTTCGCTTCGGCGAGTTGCAACAGTCGTTCAGAATCGTTTTGTGCTTCGACATAGCCGTTCAGTTCGGGATGCCTCAGCGATTTGTAGAAGTAGAAGAATTGGACACCTTTCGGCGAATAGTCTTGACTAGCGGCTTCGATCTCGGGGTAACCTCGATGAAATTGGGGACATGTCAGACAGCCAGCAACCAACACGGTGTACTTCTTGCCACAGAGTTCACGGAGCTTTAATTTCTTGCCGTTGGCAGAATACGCATTCAGGTCAGGCAAAGGCACATCGCGCAAAACGCCACCACTTGGTTTACTGCCGTATCGCGGAGCGGTCGCGCTGCTTGCGTCACGATCCTGAGCAGTTAGACAGTTGCCTGTCAAAACCGCAATCAGAACGATTGGCAATAAGAACGGTGAAAGTTTCATGGTTGGTTTCTATTGTGAACGAGTCGAACTAGAACGCCGCAAACTTTGTCGACTGGCTATTGCGAGCTTGAACGTGTCATCTATCGAGGTGGCTTCTGTGAACCGTTTCCACCGCCCCCTTGTCGACCACCACCACCGCCTTGTCGTCCGCCACCGCCACCTTGTGGCACGACGTCCGTTAATCCACGAAAGTCGGGGCGTTCTTTTCCATCGGGCGGTGATTTCACGAAGGTTCGGAACAAGACCAAGTTGTCCAGCTTCACATCATCGGACCAAATGAACTTCGCTCCCGTGAAGTCATGCTCAAAGAACGGCTCCTTTGGTCCAACTTCTTCCTCGGTGTATTCTTTGGCGTTGGGCCACTTGCTGTCGTCAAACTCGACGGCGAACCAATCGTCAGGAACTGGAATACTCTCGACGCGAGGGTTCTTCATGTCGCCATCAATCGGCCCCCACGAGAACTTCTTCGCTTTCCATGACGCGTTGGTCACGGTGCCGTCGCTGAATTTCAGAATAAAGCCGCCGTCGCCAATGTTGGTATTGGCATACTCCATTCCAGTTTTAGGATCGGCGTTATCGATACCCATCACCGCAATGGTCATCGGATACGCAGGCAATACATCGACTGACACTACGTTGTGAGGCACAAACGCGATCGAATCGACGGCAACCAGTTCGCCATTGATGTACAGCTTGAACGAGTTGTCCGCGTAGACGTTCGCCTTGATTGTGTCTTCGATGCGGGGTTTGCGGGGTGATTGACCGGTTGCGGGACAACACAACATTGACACTGCAACGAGGAGGCTCACGCCAAGACGCCAAGACGCAAAGGAAGAAAGACTGCGTGCAAGACACTTTGCGCCTTGGCGTCTTTGCGTGAGAATATAATCCCTATACGAAATGGTTCGGTTCTCGAATGACAAGAAAGTATGCAGGAGTGAAAGATGACTGAGAATGAAGTGGCGAAAGTGATTGTAGACGTGGCGTATCATGTTCATGTTGGTCTCGGGCCGGGGTTGTTGGAGTCGGTTTATCAAGAAGTCATGGTCTACGAATTGAGGAAACGCGGATTGGTCGTGTTACCCAAAGTGGGCGTGCCAATCGTTTGGGATGAGTTGGAGTTTGAGAAAGGTTTTGAAGCCGATCTAATCGTGGAGGGTTTAGTCATTGTCGAATTGAAATCAGTGGAAGCCATCCATCCCGTCCATAAGAAACAGCTACTGACATACCTTCGACTGGGTGCGATCCGCGTAGTGCGCCTTTGATC
Organism: Rubripirellula tenax; assembly: GCF_007860125.1. NCBI lineage: Bacteria > Pseudomonadati > Planctomycetota > Planctomycetia > Pirellulales > Pirellulaceae > Rubripirellula > Rubripirellula tenax. The sequence continues at coordinate 37,095 of NZ_SJPW01000009.1, read as the reverse complement.
GGACCGGATTGATATTCATGAAAAGAGGCTTCCTCCTGCAAAATGTTGGTTACCACACTAACACCGCAGGAAAGGAAGCCTCATGGATGTCAAAGGTCTGCTCAGCGGAGTCTGGGAGGCCGTTTATGAGAAATGGCTACTATCAAAACCGGCTGTCGACGACCTTATCAATCTGGAAACCGCGTGATGTGCGATTCGATCAGCGCATCAGGCGGATCGCACCCTCTCCTTCTGTATCTGCAGCCCACGACACCTCAAACTTCGCCGCAGACATGAGGCTTGCCTTGATGTCTTTTTGACTGTAGACCGTTTGCAGTTCACCAAGCATCCCACCGCTGTAACATTGCTCCATCATCACTATGGCGCTTCCGCAATTGATCAATTCGATCTTTTCGGCGAATACCTCGTCGCTGATCTGCGTTCCCCAAAGATAGAGTGTCGCGTCAGCTGAACCATCGGTTCCACCGCCATGGTTTGTGGTGAAGACAACGAGCTTTCCGTCTGCCTTCAGCTTCGCTCGTATGCACGCCGCGAGTATTCGTCATGGTCGCATCGCCTTCGGCCGCGCCGGTTTGCGTTGCTCGGAGGGGACGGCAAGCCGCGACGCTATCGCACTCGCGTTGGCACGAATGCACACCCATAGTGCTTTCAGAAATCGACCAACTTAGGATTGAGTTCAGGGTCGTGCCAATCGGGCGTTTTGACGGCGCACTTGGCGTTATCGAATATGACTCTTTGAGGCACGCCGCCGATCGCCCAAAAGCAATTCTCCAAAGCCCGAATGAAACTCTCAGTGTCCTGCCGAACGACGGCTTCGCTGTAGCCCTTTCGCGAGCGGCTCAGGACGGCACGGAAGACGTGCGTCCGCCTGTGAGTTCCATCGGGGTTTCGGATCTTCGCACCGGTGCCGAAGTCGACTTGCAACTCTTCGCCGGGAAGTACTTCCATCCGCCGAAACGGAAGTTCGGTGGTTCAACCGAGTGCTCTAACGAACCGGTTGACCAACCAGTAACTGACATCCGATCCGTGATCTGCGCCGAGGTCTTGATGGATGCGGCGAGCGGACAAACCGGCTTGGCATTTCTCGACGATGATGTCGCGAAACGGCTCACGCTGGCTGTTGCCACCGGCCGACAACTCAGTCGCATCAGGCGGGCCGGACCCGGTTGGCGCTGTGGTACCGTTTGAATCACCAGACCCGGTTGGCGCCAAATCGCTCGGATCCGTTGGCGCCTTGGTATTGTTTGAATTTCTGCGGGCCAAATGCCGTCGCACAGTCCCGCGAGAGACACGGAGAGTCTTCGCGATCCGCCTCTGGGAGTAACCGGCATCGCGTAAGTTGTTGATCGCAAGGGACTTGTCCATCGCCAGTTGATTCGCCATGAGGCCCTCGTCGGTAGGTTTTCGAATGCGAAAACCCACCATCGGACGCGGGACCGGGGTGCGGGATCAACTGTTACCGTTTGAGGCGTTAATCACCGGTACTTTGAGCGCAAACTGACAACCTGACGATTGATGAAACGCAGCAGGACGTTAAGGCAAGCTAAAACAGCGGCACTTCAAAACCAGCCCTTGATTGGGCGAATGAGATTGGTGGAGACACGCTGCAACAGAGGCCATTGGTTGACCCCTTCTGCTGTCACGAGATCATTGTCCGGATCAGAAGCAAGGCCCTGGAAGATAGCTCGTACGACAGCCAGAATCGCTGGGTCCTCCGTCGTGAGCATCGCTTCTGCCCAGCGACTGTCGGCCGCATCTTCAAAGTTGTAACTTCCAAATGCCGTCCATTCGTCGTCGATCAAAATGATTTTGGAGTGTTCACCGTGTTGATTCTCGTAGATGTTGGCACCCTGTCGGACAAGAGATGCATAGCCGGTCGCAGCAGCCAACCAGGGCAGTGGCGTATTGAGCGACGAAGCATTGGAGTGAAAAATGTCTACCGTCACACCGCGCGAGGTGGCCTCTTTGAGCGCTTCGACGATCACGCGGGCCGGCTTATAGTAAAAACTGGTAAGCCGGATGGTGTGTTGAGCGTGGCGGATCTTGTCGGCGAACATCGCGGTGAGTGGGTTGGTCTGGCGGCGATGGAAAGCACCCCAGCGACCCGGGTCTTCAGTTGGGTTATAGGACCAATAGTCCATCGGGATGTTTTGTGAGGGCAAGGATTGCTTGCTTGGCAAAAGGGGGGGTGCTGGAATCGATGATCCAAGCAACGCATTGAAGTTTCGCGCCAACACGTCCACGATGGGGCCACGCAGCGCTACGGAGAATTCATTCCATTCTTTGAACGAGCTTCGCGAGAGGTTGCTGCTTCCGAAGATCGCTTCACCCTCATCGGAAAGCTGAATCTTGATGTGATGTCCGCACCCCACATACCGATCGATCACATGCTTGGGTGAATACATCACCACTTGGCCACCCGCTTTTCTGAGTTCATTCAGCTTTTCGCGCAGCCGAGCTCGATCGGTCCTGGTCATGAGGTAGCCGCCAAGTCGCTGGCCGAAGCGATCGATCAGGAGGATGGTCGCGACGCCGCGTTGCTGCGCTTTAAGCAATTCGGACAAAGCCTCACGCCCAATTTCGTCCCATTCCACGTAGAGCGTCGATAGGTGCAAGAAAGAACGCGAAGCTGCGATCATCTCGATCCGCCGATTCCATTCTGCGTCACGATCCCACAGCGCAGTGAAATCCGTCGCCGAGGAAGCTTCAATGATTGCCCCCACGGACCGAGCGGGTTTGAGCAAAGATGGTCTCCGTTTGTAGCTTATCTAGGGTTCGTAAGATATCGACACTGCCCTTGTGTCATAGGTGGGGCAAAATTGGCGGCAACTTCGAGGCCCTAAGCCGCATGCTCTCGTTCGATTTCAACCTGCCAAGATTGAACACTTCGATTTCGCTCCACCGGTCGACGAAATCGTAGCTGGTTTGCAAGGCATCCTACATTTGCGTCTCGGTAACGCTATCGATCTTGTCCTGCATCGACTGCTCGCGATCCGTGCGAGTTCCAACTTTGATACTCGTGGAGATTCGCGGCGCGCCCATCGTGTGTAGGCAGACAAGCTGGGGATTCCGGGAACACTGATCAACGCTAATCAGTTGCTAATCGTTTTTCGGTACTGGCTCATAGATTAGTGTTCGATCAGTGTTCCTCGTGCGTAATGGATGATGCTCAATGGGATTTTAGCCATCGACGTGTTCGGGAAGTTTCCCAACCTGTCGAACTCGCCTCTTGTGCTTGAGGCCTCCTTCGTCAGCAATCTCGCTGAAAGCGAAATCCCTGCTTAACATCTCCACTCGCAGAGCGGACAGGTAGTGCGATCGAGCGGCAACCCAGGCATTGATGTCAACCTGGGAATTGAAAGCGGAGATTAGTTCGCCTTCGTTTGACCCTCGGAATTGAGCAATAAATCCGTAGCGATCTTCTTCTACACTGCTCATCATTTTCTCCACGCGTGCTTACACGAAGGATGAGGTTAGACTTGCTACGTTCCGCTCGGTTCGCATTGTCGTCAATGATCTGCAGAGCCTCAGCCGACTTCACAAGTCTCTTTCGTACAGCGGCCGGTGAGGCGGAGACGGTTTTTGGCGAAGATTTGGTAGCCGAAGTTGAGGGCGTGTGAGACGCCGGGGAGGCGGGTTGGCCAGACGAGCAGGCCGAGGCCAACGGCGGCGTAGAGCTGGCGGAAGACTTCGACGCCGATGATCCATTGGCCGTCAGGAAGTCGACCGTGGATTTCGTCCATGAATTGGGTGGGCGTCTTTTCGTACTCGGCAGCGCTGAATTCGGGCGCCGCGATGTTGGTGAATTGAATGCGGGTTTTGCGATCGAGAAAACGCAGCAGCTTGATTTCCCGTAGGCAAAGTGGGCACTCGCCGTCGTAGAAGACCTCGACGCGGTATTATGATTGTGAAACCCTCCCCTCGCTTCGCTCGACCCTGCCGAGAGGAGAGTGAATCGATGGAGCTACGCTGTTCATCCTTCAGCCTTTCTCCTTCAATCTTATCAACACTTCGTTTCGACGCAGTGGGCCGGGTGTGAAGGGTGGATCGTAGGATGCGGATTCGACGCCGCTGGACTCAGTTGAGTTGTCGGCGACGAGGCTCTTCGATTCCATCCAGGCTCGGAGCTTGGATTCGGATTCCTTAGCGAGCTTGGCGTTGAGTCGGCCGGAGAATCGGAGGACCGCGAAACGGCCGCCGGCTCGTTTGCGGACGTCGACGTCTGGACCGGTGGGCGATGGTACGCCTTCGACGGCGACCTCCTTCGGCATCACGAATCCCATCTGGACTGCAGAGTCGGCTTTGCCGTTCTCCATGAATACTGGCGTCGTCATAGAAATCTTTTGCTCAGCCTCGTTCGCACCCGAGATGTAGCGGAACAGTTTCATGAAACTGCCGTCACGACCTTGGGCGTCGATTTTGGTGGTCGTTGCGACCAGCATCAGGTCGGGGTATTCACGGACTTCAAAGTTTCCATCGGATTCGACGACTTTGTATTCGGCTGATTCATAGCCGGCTCGCGTCGTCTTGTTGAGCACAAACACTCCGATCGCGACCAAAACGGCGACGCTCGCGAAGTACAACATTTTTTTACGCATCACACGATCACCCTCTGAGAATTTCTTAACTCGTGATTGTAGTGAAGCGGCTAGGTGTCCGCTTTGTCTCGGACGAAGGCTCCTGAAATGGCTTCCTGTTGACGGCCGTCCACAATCTAACCATTAACACAAGTTCACAGCCACGGAGAAAGCCGAGATGTTTGGATCGGGAAATAGCAAAGAGAAATTGCAGGAAAGATACAACCAGTTGATGCAGGAATCGTTTGATCTGTCGACGGTCAATCGCAAGAAGAGTGATTTCAAACGGGCCGAGGCGGAAGAGATCGGCAAACAACTCGACGAGTTAGAAAAGAAGTCGTAGCTGTGCATACCAGCTAGCGGCGTCGGCCCTCGACGGGTCTTAGCGTTTCGTTACGGTTCCTAGCGTTTGATTGGAGTGGCAGCAATGACTTACGCACGTTCTCGTTTGTGGCTTGGCATTTCCGGTGTCGGGTCAATCGTGGTCATCAGCACTTACTTGCTCACGTCGGGGTTGCCGCTGGAGTTGCTGCCCCGCAATCAGTCGTGGAGCGGGGAAGATATTCGAGGACTGTTGGCGGCCATCGTTTTTTTGATTTCGGTGATGGCGCCGCTGGACTTTCTGGGCGGATTCCTGCTACCCAATCGTTCGAGGCCAAATACGATCACTTTCGGAGCATTTTTGAGTGGTTGGTTCCGCGGTGTGATTGTCCAGGCGTCGTTATTCGTACTGGCGAGTTTTCTCATCCTGGCGATGGGACGATGGCTTGGACTGGCCGGCGCGGCTTTGGCGGTTCTTGGAATTGGTGTTTTTCACGTCGCGTTTCAATTGCAAATCGCTCAGCTTACTGCATCGTTACCGGAAAGTTTCGGCGTTCAAGCGGATGGGGAGCCTGCGGTTGCGGCGGCACTCGGACAGACTTTGCGATGGGGATGGAAGTCCCGACCGATTTTGGTAGTTGGTCATGAGGACAGCGGTTTCACCGGTGGCGTCGTGGGTTTGCCGGGGATCGAATCGATCGTCGTGCCGGCAGCCTCACTCGCGAAACTGACGCCTGAGCAGTTGTCGGTCATGATCGCGCGTCGTTTAGAAGCGATCCGGAGTGGAAGTCGTAATCGCGGATTGTTGCTCGCCTTCACGTGGGTGGTTATCGGATTCGTCCTGGCGGCAAAGTTGCCGGGTGCTGGCGTGACCAGTGTGGGCGAGCTTGCGATGACATGTCTGGGATTTACGCTCTGGACATTCCTAGGGCTACTGACGCTGCCAACGCTTAGCCGCCAGGCTGCTTATGCGATTGACCGCAAGGTGATCGACCAGGGAGCTTCACAGGAGTCGCTTTTTAAAGCAGTGCAGACGCTTGATCGTCTTCAGGATGATGAACCGAAACGGCCAACTCTGATTGAAGCTATTTTCCATCCGGTACCGAGTGTGGATAACCGACGCATCGAATCAGCCAATACGTTTCCGATCGCCTGGCATGCCGCTCGCATGACATTGTTCGTGTCGTGGGCCTGCATGGGAATGTTGGTTCGAGCGGTGCATTGCAACGTAGGTCGCCCCGAATTGTGGGTAATGCTGCCGACAGATTGAGGCTGCCGAAATCTTTGACGAGTTCCGCTAGAGGATCTGCCAGATCAGGCGGATCGTCGACGGTTCGGGAGTCCAAGCCGGTTTATCGAGGGCGTCGTACCAGTCTCGCCAAGCCATGGAAGTCTGCTTCGAAAGTGAGAATCAAACGTTTCGGTCAATGGTCGTTGTGATCGTGTTAGATTTTGATTAGTCGTCGTAGTGGATTGGATAGCCGTGATACAAATACATGGCCCCGTAAGTCCAATTGGGCTTGGGCATGCCAGGGAAGTTGGCTCGATCCATCATCAGTGCAATGAAAGGAGCCGAATAGCCCTCGGGCATTGGAATCACGTTGGGCCAAATCCGCGTACCGTGGTCATTTTTCCATGGTGGCAAGTCCATCTTTAGCTCCCCGATGGGTTGCAGGTCGGGATACGATCGCACATAAACCTTTCGGTCGGCACTACCAAACAGTGCATATCGGGTGTCTCCGAACTTTTGGATTAGCGTTCCCGTGCTATCCACGTCGACTGGACCTGCAATTCGCTCGAATCCGTGGTCCCAGTGATCACTTTCCCACATCGCTGCTTGATATTTCTTTCCATGCTCACACAAGAGCAAACGCCATTTCTTGACTTCGGAATCGTAGATGCAATGAGGGTCTTCGTGAGCACCTTCGATTCCGACAGGTTTTGCTTTCATGACGCTGAAGCCACGTCGCGGATCCGTCGATGACCAGACCGCAAGAATCGACTTTGCTTCCTTGTCGGCGTCGTTTCCGAAGGCGCTAAAGCCAGTTGTCCATCCACGCCATTGACCTGACTCACTATCGCGGAACAAGTGTGACGCCAATTCGTTTCTCAAGCGACCGTCTCCCATGTCGAACACTATCATGCCCTCGAATCGCAGATCGAACACCGAAGGGTTCAACGAGAAAACACCTTGTGTCGGATGCGGCAACGCTCGACCTCGGAGGGTGATGGTCAGCCAGATACGTCCGTCCTCTAACAGAGGAACACCGTTCTCGTCCGTGATCGCTCGAAGATCCGCCTGTCCCGAACCGGGAGACAGAACTCCAGCGGCACCTAGAATTTCCACATAGGATTTCGGTTGAAGTTGGCTCGAGATTCCGGATTGAAAGCGAGTGAAACGCGACTGTTTTCGCAAATCGAAATGCTGAGCAAAATCAGCGTAACCAACGAGGAGTGAGCGTCCCTCGGATTCAACGAACACGTTCACACCCACGGCTGAGAACTGCGCGCGAAGTACGAACGGCGCGCTCAAGTCATCAAGTTCCGCTGGCCATTGCCAACGTACACGATCCACTTCGAGTGAGTCGCGGACGACATGCCATGTTATTGCGACTGGCTTACCGTCGGCAAACATTACATCCGCGCTAAGCGAATTCGGTTTTTCGGAATCCTGGAACGAGAGGCCGGTAGAGCCCGTTCCGGTGAATGAGCCAATCGTGACCTCGTAGGTAGCAAAGGGATTGAAACCGCCGAACCAGCGGAATGACTCGGCCGCTTTGTCCGTCGAGGCAATCGTTAACGCTCCGCCATCGATGCTGCAATTGACCTTTTCTTTGGCCTGGCTCAATTCCGGGTGCATCAAGTCGAATGAAACGACTTTCGATGGATCGAGAGTCGAAAGCGGAATCGCTTGACTTGGGTCAAAGACCATCCGCCTGACGGCTTGGCGATGAAATTGTATCTCGCTTGGGTGCATCTTCGGCCGCGCGTCTTGTTGCGCTGTCACAAGTGAGGCGTCGAAAATCGCTATTGCCGCAAACATCAGCAAAGCGCGGTAGGAAACATAAAACTTTAGCTCGATGGGCATTGGTTGATTTTTCTCAGATTGACAGTTGCGGAACAATCACGATTTCTGCTTAGACGAACTGGTGAGAGGCTTTTACGCAACCGCAAAGAAAAGTTGAACGCCAGCGGCGTGATCACGTTCAGCGTATCATGATCACCAGACGGTTTGGCGAAACAGCAATCCAACTTCTATTGAACATGACTTATTCCTCTCGTGCATTTGAACATTGACCAAACACTGGTGCGTCGCTTGAACCTAGTGTTGACGAGTGGTGGACACGCAAACTTCCGGCTGCAAACTTTGATCGACTCCCCCATTGGGCTGTCGCCGTGGGAAGGGTGGCTTCTTTTGTGTTTGATTCGGCACCGCGGACGCCAGCAATTTGTTTTGGAGAATATGCAGGCAAGACTCGATGGCGATCCGGAAACGATGGCCAAAGCGGGTGCTTTAGGGCATCCGGACAGGCCACGCGTCGGGCTGGTTCCTGGCGACACCAACTGGCGGTATCGATTCCATGGCCGTGGCTGTTGCATGACCCATCGCGTTACCGGCGAAGAGATCGATGTTGACTTTCACGATGAGACGGCAGACTGGATCGGCCGCTTTTTCTTCGTCAAGTATCTGGACTCGTTGCGACGCCCCACGTTCGTTGAGAAACGAATCAACGAATTGTATCCCTCCCCCAGTACGGTCAACATCGGGATTGATGAGCTGCTCGAGCGAGGCATTCTTGAAGCGGGAAAGTACGGTGCATCGTTTCGCCTAGCCATTCCTTGGGAAGATCTATGTAATCTGCTCGACCAAATTGAGTTCCACTGGAGCGATCCAGGCACTCGACATTTAGCCGCGGCGGCAATGTCCGATTGGCCAGGGCTGTCTGCGATTGAACTAGACTACGCGGACCGATCCGATGCGTGTTTTACGGAAAAGAACGACGACCTACAGCGACGATTTCTCACTGACCGACGGTCGGCTGATGCTCTGATGTTGCTTGCTGATCTGAATGCACCCAATCTTGATATTTGCCTCGGAAGTGCATTAGAAATGCCGTCGTCGGGAGTCTTGTCGTCGGCGCTCAAGATCGTCGGACGAAAGTCACTTGCGGATCGGTGGAGTACACAGTTAAAGAATATCATCCATCGGGTTGATCCAAATGGTGAACTTCCTTCACCGCACATTTGGATCACTGCGTTAAAGATGCTTGTCCAGCTAAACCAAGAAAAGACTGGAAATAAGAATTCGGGCGGCTCAATCGAATCGAACTGAGCGAAGCGGCGATGTTTGCGATGGAGATGAATTTACCGTTCGCGATGGACTTGATTCGTCGATCCCTGCGATCAGACATTCCGAACAACCGGATCGAGATGGCTGCAGTTTTAGCCATCATTGACCTTCCGTGGTGGGACGTGGGCCTGGCTGCTCTTTTATCCCGCGTTTTCGTTTGGGGTGGTTGCTGCCGCGTATCTGTTCTCGGCACCGGGCGTCTTTGGCAAGCGTTTTGGTGGGCGTCGTTCGCGGCTTGGGACGTTGTTAGTGCTGCCCTATGTTCTGTACGTTTCGGTGGTGTGGCACGTCGTTCGGTTGCTGTCGCGTGAACCGAAGGCCAACGCGTTGAACGACGAGCTAGTGTTGTCGCGCCGTTTGCTTGAGCATGAATTGCCGGAGGGCATTGCGTCGGTAGTCGACTTGACCTGCGAGTTCACGGAACCCAAAGACCGATGGAGCCTTCAATCCTACCTTTGCCATCCGATGCTTGACGGAACGGGATCGACATCGAATGAGATCCGTGAATTGGCAGACGAAATCATCAAAATGCCGAAGCCGGTCCTGATTCACTGCGCCCAAGGACACGGAAGAACGGGCCTGGTTGCTGCGGCCGTGTTGATTGTGTCCGGTGAGGCAAAAACGGCGGCGGATGCGATCGCGATGATTCAAGCCGTCCGTCCCGGTGTGGAATTGAACAAAGCACAACGATTGATCTTGGAGCAAATCTAATGAATCCCGACCGCGATCAAATCGAAGCGAACCTTCGCCTGCATGTTGATCGACTTGCGGGATTGATCGGCGTTCGCACTTTGCAGAAACCCAAAACGATCACGGCAACGATCGGCTACATCGAAGGCCAATGGTCCGAGATGGGGTACTCGATCGAACGCGAGTGCTACGACGCGATCGGTGACGAAGCGACGAACCTGATCGTCGAGCAACCCGGAAGCAAACGAGCCGACAAGATTGTGTTGCTCGGTGCTCACTACGACACCGTCTTTTCAACGCCTGGCGCGGACGACAACGCGTCGGCGGTCGCCGTGATGTTGGAAGTCAGCCGGTTGCTTCGCGACCACACCGGTAAACGAACCGCCCGCTACGTAGCGTTCGCCTGCGAAGAACCGCCGTACTTCAACGTCGACGCGATGGGCAGCCAGCACCACGCCCGGCAATCACGTAGGCGGAGCGACAAGATCGTCGGTATGCTGTGTCTTGAAATGGTCGGCTACTACTCACTGCACAAAGGCTCGCAAGCCATCCCGCCGGCGATCCCCAAATGGCTGCACCGGTTCTTTCCCCAACGCGGCAACTTCCTTGCCGCCGTCGGCAACATGCCGTCATGGAAACTCAACTGGCAATTCCGCCGCGGCTTCAAACGCGGCACCCGCCGGATGCCGTTGTTCTCGATCTGCCTGCCCGAAAAGATCAACGAGATCCGGCTCAGTGACAACAGTTCGTTCTGGGATCAGGGCTATCCCGCCCTGATGCTGACCGACACCAGCTACCTCCGCAATCCAAACTACCACCAAGCCACCGACACCCCCGAGACGCTCGACTACCCCCGCATGACCGAGGTCACCCTCGGTGTCGCGTCGGCCATGCGGCGACTGCTTGGTTAGCCACCAGATCATCATGGGTGTACCGACGAAGCGACTCAATTCGAGTCTGTTCTTCATCTTGCTTGCGAGGCGGCTGTGATCGATGTCGACGTGGGTTTAGGTTTTCTAGAGTTTCTGTGTAACACGTGAAAGATGTGAAGGTTTGCAGGCTATTTGACGGTAGAAACCTCCCGTCGCTCTCTCTCGTTTTGCAGGAATCCAAGCTATGAAGTACCCTCGTTTCGCAGTCGTTGTTATCGCAGTTGGAATGCTGGCGTCCCCGACGGTGGAATGCCCAGCGGCCGATCCCGATTTTGTTCAGAACGTCGAGCTGCCGCCGCGGCCAGATAACCACAACTACCAGCTTCACGTTGCGGCCATCGAATACTACTACATCGTCCGAACCTGCTGTTTGGATGGCGAAGTGATCGCGGAGTACCTTTACGAAAGTCAACGTGCGGCGGAGGAAAGTGCCTTCAACAGCAATCGTCGGCAAGTCGATCGACATGCCAGGGTCATCGAAGTGCAACTGCCGCTCCATTGGGCATTGTGGGACACTTATGACCTGCGAGAACAAGCACGGGACGTTGCCGATGACTTTCGTCGCTGGGGCTTTGAAACGGACATTGTGGAGGTCGCAGAACCGACCTCCCGCAATTCGATGGGATTCACCGCCAACGACGACATGTGGTTGAAGATTCCGGAATCGAGAATTGGTTTTTCGTCCACGACCAAACGGTAAGAATCCTGGAGCTCATTCTGATGGTCCAAGTCGTCGATCAACCGCCCTTTGCTTCTTCCCAACCGCAAAGGGCGGCTCGCTCGGATTCTAGATCATGGTTGCTTCCTTCTTTGGCGATCGTAACGTTGGGTTTTAGCATGCTTCCGCCGCTGCTGCTTGTGGGCGGCTTGCTTGTTCTAGGACCCGAAGCCGGCGTGATGTTTCCCGGAATCTATTTGGTGGTCCTGATCGTGATTCTTGTTTCCGGAGTGCTGCAAACGATCGCTTTTGTAAGCTGGGTGACTGTTATAAGACGCCTTTTCTCGAATACCGTCGTCGCCATCGTTTCCGTTGGGATTGCTTTCCTTGTCATCGACTGGGTCGTTTTCTGCGTGGTGGCAGAGGTATTGCTGCGAGTTGTTTCCTAGAATGAGGCGGATTCATTTCGGCTCGTGAAAGGTTTTCGGTGAATCGGTCTACCTGCTTACCGACCCGTCCGCGGCGTGTTGCCGGTGTAACGGACGACGGTTCATTCGCTCTCAGATTTCCAATGAAGGTTGATCGCTATGAAATCGAAGACTCCCAAATGGCGTTTCTCGCTGAGTTGCCTACTGGCAGCGGGCTTGTTGATGGGCTGTGACGATCAAGTCGATTCACAGGCCGACGCGCAGACGCAGTCACCAATACAACCACAGACACAAACGCCGCCAGAGGCAACAAACACAAACTACATTCTGGATGAGAACCTGCCGGACGCATCTGAGATGGGGGCCATGGACGCCTTGCAGTCAATTCCGATTGCCAACGAAGGTCTCATCTTTGACGGTTCAGAAAGGGACACTCGTTTGATGTCGGTTGCGACGAACGACTGCATGTTCTTTGCCATGTGGCCCGCGTGGGAGGTGAATCATCAGTCCACGCATCCCGTCGATCGACTGATCGCCAACGAATTGGTCCGCGATCCGTTCGAGAAACTGATTGCTCGCGCGGGTTTAACGACTGCCGCCATGAATGCTGGTTTCGCAGATGCCCAGACACCTTCGAGTTTGCTTTCATCGTTGATTGAAACCTCGCCTGAATTCGCCAAGGTGGTCCTCGGAAGTGCGGGGAGTGCTTACGCGGACGCCAATTTCAATCTGACAGAACGATCGGTCCAGTTCGAGGCTGCGATTGTCTTGAAGACCGGCGAAAAGACTCGCTTGGTGCTGGACCAGCTTCGGAGAAGCTTCCAGGCACAGGCGGCCGAGTCGGTGTCGATGTCGCTCGGCGGTGAAGACTTCGTCAAGATCGAACTCAGCAAGCGGAAGGCCTTTCCGCCGTTGTTGTTGGGGAGCATCGAAGACGAATTCTTGGTCGTCGCGGTGGGCGAAGGTTCTGCTGAGGGCGTGCTGCAACGGATCAGCGGCAAACAAACCGCACCGTGGTTGCAAGAAGAAATTCAATCCGGAAACGCTGATGGCATGACCCACTTCGCTCGAGCCAACTTGGAAAGGGTCGTTCCCCTGGCGGTAGCGGTTTCCAAAGAGGCTCAGCTAATCGTTTCGGCTGGACGATTTGACGAAGCGAAGACGTTGACGCTGAAGGCTTTCAAGACGGTCAGTGGAACGCAGCAGCAGATTGAACTAGTTGGAAAAGACAGCCTGTTTGAAGGTGCTTCGTCAGCGTCAATGAACAAGAACGAACTGGCTCATGTGCCAGCCGACGCGGCCTTGGCGGTTGGGACCGTGGTCAACATGAATCAGTGGTATCAATCCGCGATCGAGTCCATGTCGCGGGTGAGTCAAGACAATGGCCAGGAATTTCAACGTGATGTAGAACGAACGACATTGGAACTTGTTGGCTTGCCGATTGACAAAGCTTTGGGGGCATTTGGCAATCAGTTGACGGTTTCGGCATCTTCGGACGCTGATCTTGTCCATGGAGTGGTCTACAGGTTGTCGATCAAGAACCGCAAAGTCGTTGAAGAGATGAATCGCAAGCTTTTGGAAAAGTTTACAAGCGTAAGCAGTCGTCGCGTTCCCACGGTGCGAGAGATTCCATTTGGGAAAAACACGATTTTTACTTGGATGCCAACCCGATACGAATACTGGTTTGAGCCCGCTTGGTGCATCACCGATACGCATTTGATGGTCGCTCATTCGCCCGAAGCCTTGAAACATGTCCTGACATCGCCGGAAGACGATCGGTCGTTGGCCAACGACGGAGAATTCGCAACGCTGTCGAACGAGGGACGATTGATGAATGCGGGCGTGCTGGACGCGCACCTGTTGACGAAGTTAGCCTATCCATTTGCTCGCGTCGGTTTGAATCAGCTGAAGGTTGAATCTCTCCGTTCACTCGATTCTGGTCCGCCCGAACAGCAATTCGCATTGGCGACGATCGAAACTGATTTGCCGCCCCTGAAAGCGTTGCTCGACAACATGAGTCGTGTTCAATTTGAAACTCGGATCGACGATGACAGAATCACCTTCGACGTGCTTCATTCACTGCCAGTATTCGATCCCGTCGGCTTGGCCGCCAAAGGCGTTGTCGCGGCGATGCCCATGGTTCGTATCGACCAAGCACCGCGTGACGACGATACCGAAAGGGTAGAATCCGACTCTCGCGATCAGGTGCTCGAGACCTACGACCGGGTCAGTGAACAGATCAGTGCCGGCCAAGCGATCGTGGTGCTAACGCCGAACGACAGTGACGATGACATGCCTTTCATGCCCGCTGACTTAAGAGACTCGTCTGAACCTCCGCGACAGTACAAACCAGAGGTCGCGCCAAAGCAGTTCTTCGATCAAGAGGACCGCAGTACGGAGGGCCCCAGTCAGATTCCCAGCCGGATTCCCAGGGAAGACTAAGGCGATCCATGGAATTCGTAACTCACGTTGGCAGAACATTCCTGATGGTGGCGGCGCTGGCCGTCGCCATCGGGGTGATTCCGTGGCTGATCCCCGGTTGGATCGGCATGGTGTTGATCGTGGCGATCCTGGGCGGCTTCATTTACTTCTCGGCACGCTGGCACGCTCATTGGGCACCGGTGGCCGACGTGTTGGAAAGGTTTTCGTGGCAATCGGAATCCGGTGACTCAATGGATACTATTGTCGAGAAAGCAAAGGTTCACACTCCGGCCCTTGGTGGCGGTGCTCCGGTTCGCCAAGAGTGCTTGCGGATCTCGATCCACAACCGAACGACCGGCAAACGCACGCGGCGTCACGTTGTCGGCGACGACGCCATCTTTTTGGGTAAACACGGTGGCTTCCTTTGGTTCTATGTCCAAGATCGGTTCCACGCGAAGACGGACGGCCTTGTCGCGCACTCGATCCAGACCGGGGCGATCGTTTTCAATCGACCGAAAGCGGAAGTGGCCTACCGAGGCCGAACCAGCCACGCAGGCGTGATCAAGGTCCAGGTCAACGGCGAGAACCAGAAGCTGGATTTGGCGATGCTGGCGACGGCGGAAAAAGATTTTGCAGATTCGGTGAAAGAACCGGAAGGGCCGTGACTATCTACCTGTGAAAGCGATGGTCACCTCGATCGTCGCGACAAATTCACTGATTTCAAGGCCATTCGGATGAACAATCAACGCACCCTGTCGATTCAATCGCTTCAACATCGTCAATTGATGGCGGCTGACGTCGTTCTGGGAAACGCGAACCTGGAACCACTGGCGGCAGAAGTTTCGACCGCGTCTTTTCAAACGAGCGGATCAGGCGAAAGTCTTGTCAAAGCAACCCATTTCGCGGGACAGACTTCCGGTTCGGGGCGGGTCATATCATCGTTCGCGGGACAGACCACAGGCTCTGGTAGGATTACCCGGTTTCAGGCTGCCAAGATCGACGCTGCCATGACCGATTTGCCGAATGATAAATTTGGTTTTTTAACGACCGGTTTGGCCGGAGACGATATCGGGGCTGTTTAGAATGACAATCGACCGAGAACGGTACGAATCAAAAAGAGCACCCGATGACCGATGATCAATCCGAAACGCTTGATGGTGGCACGATTGGATTCACCAGTCTGCCTGAGGGCGTCCGGCAAATCGGTCCCTACCGATTGATCAGCGAGATCGGCCGCGGCGCGATGGGAACCGTTTACCGTGCCGAGCATCAGCATCTGTCGCGGACCGTGGCGCTGAAGGTTTTGCCGCAAGAACTCGCAGCATCCCCCGATCGCTACGCACGGTTTCAGCGCGAGATGCAAGCGATCGGTCGGTTGGAACATCCCAACATTGTCTTGGCGACCGACGCCGGACAGATCGACGAGGTCTGCTACATCGCGATGCAATTGGTCGAAGGCGTCGACCTGGCTCAACTGATCGGCGATCGTGAGATATTGGCTTCCGGCGAGGCTTGCGAAATTGCCAGGCAAGTTGCGTTGGGGCTGGGCGAGATTGATCAGCACGAAATGATTCATCGTGACATCAAGCCGTCGAACTTATTGTTGGCCAGCAATGGCGAAGTCAAGATTCTAGACTTGGGAATCGCCTCTTTGCGTCACACGCCCACCAACGCCGACTCGTTGACCATGACCGGCAGCTTTCTGGGCACTCCCGATTACGTTGCACCGGAACAAATCTCCAGCGGCGCATCGGTCGACATTCGCGCCGACATCTACAGTCTCGGCTGCACGCTCTATCACTTGCTCAGCGGTCACGCTCCGTTTTCGGGACCGGAATACAAATCACTGCCCGCCAAGCTACTCGGTCATGCGGAAAAGGACGCCGAACTTCTTAACCACGTTAATGAACACATTCCTGCCGAATTGGCCGCGATCGTCGCTCGCATGATGGCGAAGAATCCCAACGACCGATATCGTTCACCCGCGGAAGTGGTCGAAGCGTTGAGCCCGTTTTGCGACGGTCAAATGCTGGACGAGACCGCACGATGTTTCGGCGAACAGATTCGCGCGAGAGCCAAAGCAGCGTTGGTCAGCGGTGGGTCACCAATCGGTGAAGACGAATCAACGATGATTCAACAGAATGTCTCTATCAAAAAAATGCCAACTTGGAAGAAAGTGGCATGGGGACTCGCGGCGACACTTGTTGTCTTGGCGTGCGTTGGTGGCTACCAAGGGTTGACTGACGCCAAACAAGGAAACGTAAAGCAGGTCGCCGCCGCGGAGAAGATCGCTTCGCACGTCGGCGAAATCGAATCTGACACCGGTCGAATCGCGACCAGCACCGAGCAAATCGCGATGACGCTTGACCAGATGCAGAATCAATTTCGCGAGATCGCCAGCAAGATCAACGAGGATCCTCAAACGCCTGCCCAGTGGTATGCCAACGCAATCATTCACGCCAAAAGCGGCAACGCCACCGAAGCCCGACGCGCCTACTTGCAGTTCTTTGAATCGAACTTGAATGTGGTCGATCCGTTTCAATCTTTCGCATCGCTGCTGCGTTTGCAAGAAGGAACGGCGGGGGCGCGAGAAACGTTCGCTGCGATTCCCGGCGACGCGGCGCTGCCCGCTCGGCAATTGGCGAGCATTGGTTTGCAGCCGCAAGCCGAACAACGCGAACGGCTGCAACTTCTTGCCAATCAACATCCCGAGTTCGGTCCGGCCTACTTTGCGCTGTCCGAAACGATTCAGAGCAAGCCGCCCTATGACATGACCCTGACCGAAAAAATTGCCAAGAAGAAGCTTTTGGACGAGTACTTGCGTTTGCATGACATTGGTCAGGTGCTGAAATACTACCTAGATCAATCGCAGCTCGAACAACCGATCGCATCCGCCCAAGCGTTGATCGAAAAGTTGCAGGACGTTGACGAAGAACAACTCAACCACCCAATCAAAATGTCGACCGATGTCTCACCAGTCAACGTGCATGAAATCATGCTCTGGCAAGGTCAACTGCGGTTTCAATTTGCCGAGGACGCTCGTTCGCCGGAGTACCGTTTCAGTGCGGAAGACGAGTTCGCTTCGTTGTCCCCCGAGCGGCCCAAGCAAACCACTCAATTTCTCCAAGGAATCGCGTTCGACCCAGGTTTGACAACCGCCGAGACGCTCACCCTGCCTCGCGCGAACGATCACGGCGAGATCGAAATTCGCTACCAGGACCGCAACGGTGTTGCTCGCGGGCCATTTTTATTGCCATTCGACATTCGACAGACTCGGCAGCAAAAGGCCATTGAATGGCTGACGGTGTTTGACAAGGAAAACCTGATCGCCGTGTCAAAGAAGTCGATCGGGTTCAGCGGGATCCTGAGCAGTGGTTACGATGCGATCGAGCAAATTCGCTACGGCTTGAACAAGGATCAACCCGATCAGACATTCCCGATTCCGACAGAGATTCTTCAACGGAAGCTGACGAGCGACGAAACACGGGTCAAACCCGGCTCAGCGATCCAGTTCGTGGTCGTGCAGTTCGCATACAAGGATGGCACGTCGTCCGAACTGTATCGCTGCGAGCCGTGAGTAGGTGATCTAAAATATTCAGGATTCGGAGTCACTTGGCTTGTCGGTGGACGAACGGTTTTCGATTTTAAATTGAATCCCATGATTGGTGAACGACACTCCGTAGGTCGTGTTACCGGATTTGAAGAACCAGAATGTCCAAAACGTGCGTGTGAAAGGGTCGTGAGGGTTCATCATTCGTTTCCCAAGAGAGTTTGACGGAGCGAAGCGGTGACAGATCAAGCGAGACGTTTGCTTTCCAGGAAATAGACCAGCGCGCGATGAATCTTTCAGACATTTTGAAAAACGCCCTTTCCATGGTGGGCCTCCGATGGGGAATCAGAAAATCGAGCCCTAGAAAGCTGATCGAGCCAGACTTTGACGACAAGTTGCAGTTTGTCTTCTTGCCCCACTCGCATCCAAGCGGACGTCAGTTGCAGCGGACGCAAGACCTCGCCAGCGCGGATCTCTATCAAGTCCATTCGGCGGACCCGAATGTGGTCATTTTTCGAGGCGCCACCTACACCGATCACGACGATCGTTGCACCCGTTCGCGTGTGGGACAGTTAAAACAATGGCTGCAAACAGCAAAAACAGCCGACCAAGCTTCTGACGACGAATGGACCGTCCAATTGCGACGACAGGACTTTCAAAAATACTCTCAGCAATTCTTGCTCCCAGGCGATGCATCGGCCTCCCGACCCAGTGAATCACTGACAGCCGACCAACGCGAAAGTCTGCTTCGACATAAAAATGAGCGTCACACTTACCGGCTCGCATCTTTCCAAATTCCCGCACATGCACTGGGCGTGACCCATCACTTTCCTTGGCCCGATTGCCCCTACAACGCATCGCTCATCGCGCAGCGGCATCTGTCCAACCTTGGCGTCTTTTTTCGTCCTTGTCGCCAGGATGCGATCGAGCACCGATTTCCGCCGGGATCGGTCATCACTCCACGATACGGCTTCGAGGCGCTCGGCGAGAACTCGGCCTGGGACACACCCGCCAGCCTCGTCATTCTTGCCGATCGCAATCCCCGGTTGATGACCGACCAGAGGATCCAATTCCAGCCACGAAATGCCTTTTTCGTTTTGGAAGTGTTGATGGTTGCGGGACGCCGGCATCTGATCCTGCTTCAAGTCGACCTGGCGACTGCCGACTTCTACCGTTCGATGCGGATGGCCAAGCTTGACGAATTGATCGCTGAGACTCGCCTCTGGCTGAAAGAGAAAGTCGGATTGCGTCGACAGCGGAGTGCCGAGTCATTCCATCAAGCGAGACTCGATTCCCTTCACGCCGACATCTACGACCCCGCTCGCGATCCGCCGCTCACACCACTCAACAAGCCGCCGGTCACGAAAGAATTTGTCTTTGGCGGAACCTATGCGGAGCTTTACGAAAAGCCATCTGTCTAACGACAAATAGAATTCCCCCGTCAGACGATCCGCCCGCACCGGATCCATGCCCTTGCGAACAAGCAGTTGCGGATACCGATTACTTAACCGAAACTCTTGAACAGATCGCCGGTGCTCTGGAGTTATATTCGCAAACGGACTACGGGTCAGCACGGAAAGGCGAAGAGTGGACGGTCCATCCAATCGGCTCACCTGCCTGGAACGAAAACCTCAACTCGTGGTTAGATGCTTACAATGAATTTTCTGAACGATTGAAGGAGGCTGTTCAGCGCATGAACAAAGTGTGCGGCAACGACGGAGGGAAGTAATCGCCGAGAAAGCACCTTGCGCTCTGGTGTCGAAAGCAGTGAACGAAGGATGGTTCACTGCTTTTTTTGGGTGCCCAGCGAAGCAATACTCGTTCACTACGCATGACGTACGAGACGGTAGGTTTCGGCAATTTCATCGGCTTGATCTTCGCATTCAAACGGAATCGGAATTTCTAACGTTCTGGTGACGACCGATCGGAACCCATTTCCGTCGTTGTAGGTCGACGTGAACTTCAACGTCATGAGAAAGAAATCGTCAATCGCTGTTACCGTGAACTCGCGTGACCGTTTCCAAAGACTCAGGTGTAGCACCTCGTCACCGACCCGAATGCTGTCACTGAGAAACAGCACTGGCAAGTCGTGATGATTGAGAGTCCGCAAGCCTGGCAAGGTCCAGATCCAGAACGCGGCTGCGATGATGCCGGTCGCCACGAACGTCACGGCAGCCAACACGCCGGCCATCTTGATCGAGTGACCTACGGACACACCTTGCAAAAGGTTGTAGAATCCCACGAGTGCAGCAAGCAAACAACCAGCGATCATCGGCAACACCGCCCAGAACAACAGTTTCCGCCGACATCGGTTTCGGCGAGATTGACGAAACCAGTCGGCTTGTTTGCCAGTCAAATCCCATCGGAATACGACACTGCCGGTTCTAGCTGCATCGAGGACTTGCTGCTCTTTGAATGCCTGGCGGCGGGAAGCCCAAGCGAGCAGCAACAACACCGCCGCAGGCCCCGTCGTCACCACCAGAATCATCGGCCACTGAATGCCAAGCCATGCGACACCGGTGATGAGCCACATGATGGCAAGGACGAACAGTACCCAAGACTGATGCCAACCGCGAGATATGAAAATGGGCGACATATTTCCGCTATGATGCAGCATCGTTCTGCTTCCGCATTTAGATAATGGAATCAAGCACGAAGCATATTGTTCCGTCCGCCGAGATTTCCATGACTTTAGAAGATCCAATCTTAACACGAGGCAGCCTGCTACTGCGGATTCGTTCGCATGAAGACCAGGCTGCGTGGAGCGAGTTCGTCGAGATTTATTTGCCGCTGATTTATGCGTATGCTCGCAAGCAGGGTTTGCAAGACGCCGACGCCTCGGACGTCGCCCAAGATGTTCTAACAAGCATCAACGGTGCCATTTCCCGATTCGACTATGATCCAAAGCAGGGAAAGTTTCGCGGATACTTGTTCACCGTTACCCGCAACCAGATTGGGAAATCCTGGAAGAAGAAGGTCGGAAGCGCTGGCAGCGGGAACACCGCCGTTCATCAGATGTTGGAACAGGTTGCTGATCCCGCGGGCGACCCTGCCGACGATGAGGAACACTGGAACCAACAGCACCAACAACGGCTGATGCAATGGGCATCGGAAAAAGTGCAAGCCGAAGTCACTCCGGCGACCTGGCAGGCCTTTGAACTCACTTCGATTGCAAATCAAAAAGCACAAACGGTCGCCGAAACGCTTGGTCTGTCGGTCGGCGCGGTCTACATTGCCAAAAGCCGCGTGATCAAACGCATCCGTGAACTGATTCAAAGCATCGAACCGGATGAGTAGCATGCGTCCGAAGAATTGCTTGAAAGGTTTCGCGCCGTCGCGACTAGTCTTACAAGATTCACGACACGAAACAACCTTGTAACCGACGTTGCTGATCCCATGTCCCATTGCCTGACTCAATCGCAACTCGCTGGATCGGTGACGGGCGACTTGACGGATTCGCAGCAGTCGCTCGTTGAACATCACCTGTCGGTTTGCACCCATTGCCAGGATCGCTTGATGCAATGGGTGGGAGGATCGGAATTTGAGCACGACGCGACGATCCTAAGGAATCGCGATCCGTTGATTGAGTCTTCTCAGCGGCTCAGCCAGGTGAAGTCTGATTTGCTGCAATCGCGATTTCTTGTCATCGGCACTTCGCACTCCGTACAGGACCCATCCGATTCATCTGGCACGCCGGGGCTGTCGAAGAAGTTGAAACCGAGTGAGAGGTCGGGGACGCTCGGACGTTTCGGATCGTTCGAGGTATTGAGACTTCTAGGAAGTGGCGGCATGGGCGCGGTGTACGAAGCGACATCATCAGAATATCCGCAGCCCATCGCCATCAAGGTTTTGTTACCCCATGCCTCGCGTGACAAACAATCGCGGGCGCGTTTCCTGCGCGAAGCGAAGCACCTATCGGTGATTGATCACGAAAATGTGGTTCGCATCTTGGCGGCCCACGAGATCGAAAAAACGCCTTGCATTGTGATGGAGCGGGTGTTGGGACGGTCGCTTCAACTAACGATCGACCAAGACGGTTCGCCGTTGAACGGCGAGTCACTCCAACGAATCGCGTTGCAAACCGCCAAAGCATTGTTGGCGGCCCACGAACGCGGAATCCTGCATCGCGACGTCAAACCCGCCAACATCATGCTCGAGGACGGTACGGGCCGTATTCGTCTGACCGATTTCGGATTGGCCAAGGCCATGCACGATGTGGGACTGACAGCATCCAATGCGGTGCCGGGTACGCCTGAGTACATGTCGCCAGAGCAACTGATCGGCAACCAAGTTGACTTCCGATCCGATCTGTTTTCACTTGGCACCTCACTTTACTTCGCTGCGACATCGCGAAATCCATTCTCGGATAACAACTTGCTTCAAGTATTTCGCAACGTGGCGTCGTTGGAACCAGCTTCGCTACACGAAGTCGCCCCCAAGCTGAATCCCAGTCTATCGGCACTCGTGATGAAACTGATGCAAAAGGAAATCGACAAACGACCGGCGAGCGCCGCTGAACTACTAAATGATCTGATGTCGATTTAGTTTTTTATGGGCACGAGTTTTCCACGGTATGCCGGGGTACGAACCTGAACTACGGCGACTTCCTCGTCAGATCCACCAATTTCCCTTTCACCCATGATGCGCCGCCCTTGGAATCCACCGGCTGAGCAACAACGCCGCCGAAACGTGCTTCCACGACGATCGCCTGACGCCCCGAAATCAGGCACTTCACCGGGTCGCTATTTTCGTGCGTTGTTTCTGATTTTCCATCCAAGGCACCGTCCAAGGACCAATAGAACCCGCCCATCGGCCCCATGTTTCCGAACTGCAAACGACGTCCGTCGGCGTCTTCTGCAAGCGAAAGGCAATCCGTGCAGAAGAAATCCGGATAGCGCTGCGAGTATTTCAGTGCGCAATCGCAACCGGGACAGCGATGATCGGAGGCATCTATAGCCGGTTCATCTTCTTGACCATCTGCCACATTCTTTACACTGGAGTGTTGGTCGATCGAGTACAAACGTTCCAGGCTGTCGTGCTGGTCCGCGGTGTGTTGGGGAAGCGGAATGGAGACAAGCTTACGGGAACGAAGCGTGCCATGCTGGATCGACCACGACGCGCGTCGCAGTTCAAATCGCAAAATCGTTTCCGAGGAGCCTGGCAACCACGTCACCACCGGACGTTGGTTCCAAAACTTAAAGTCGATAAAATAGTCTTCGATTTCGATTCTCTTCTCACTCATTCGCAAAGTGAGTTCGCTCGAACCGAGAAGCCGGCGTACACGCCAACCCCGTAGCCAGCAAAACGCAAGGGCAACCAACGAAAGAAAGCCAACGACGAGCAGAATCCGAAATCCAAACGACGAGGCGGCTGACCATTCCACACCGATCCATCGCTGATAGAAAGCTGCGAGGAAAGCGAATCCACAACCGGACAAAGAAAGCACCAGCCACCATCTCATCGCTGTCCATCGACTCTGTCGCACCAGTGACTCACGGACTGCTCTGCTTTCCTCGCGATTGCATTGCAGAAAAACGCTATGCGTTGGTTTAGCGTTGTTTGTCGCCATGATTCGGCCTCGTGTCGTGCTCTTGCTCGATGAATCGCCAACCTTCGGTGCCCAATGGATGTCTGCAGCTTGGATCAGCAATCACATCAATTGGTCTATCCGTCAACTCGGCGATAGCATATCGCATTCTCGCTCGTTGAGCACAACCCACCGGGACAGCTGCACCTCTGGCGAGAATAACGCTGCTATTCGACAAGTGCGACTCAAATTCCTTAGCGGAGACAGTGTCAGTCTGCGACATAGTTTGCAATGTGCTTCAATCGTGTGCTGACGGACTTTCCGCCGACTTGGCTGCGTTCAGTTCGATGAAGCTTTTCCATTGGTCCGGGACATTGTCTTCGTAGAAGATTGCTTCGGTTGGACATTCAGGAACGCAGGCTCCGCAGTCGATGCATTCATCGGGGTCGATGTAAACCATTGCGTCGTCTTCGTGAAAACATTCGACCGGGCAAACCGGCAAGCACGCTTTGTCTTTGCACCCAATGCAGGGCTGAGTAACCACCATCGCCATTTTCGTGTCTCCTAAAGTAGAACGGTGGTCTCCACCGTGTGAAATTGAATCACGGTGGAGGACCACCGTGCCACTAAGGAAGTGAGAAAGCGAGTTTGGAACCGGACAGTAGCCCCGAGGAAAATCCAAATATCCCCGAATCGTTCACCGATCGGCCGGATGGCTGGTTGTTGCGCGAGTGGAAAGCAGGTGACGAGCGAGCCGCCGAAGTCCTGTTTGATCGCTACGCCATCCGCTTGGTGGCCTTGGTCGCCAGCCGCCTGAATCGCAGCTACCAGGGCTCGATTGATCCAAACGACGTCGTTCAATCGGCGATGGGCAGCTTCTTCGACGCCGCCAGACACAGTCGCATCGAAGTCAGTCGCAGTGTTTCGCTGTGGCGTCTGCTCGCGACCTTTGCTCGTCGAAAAATGGCTCGTTCGATTGAACGTCAATCAGCGGTTAAGCGTGGCGGCGATCAGGCTCGACATTCACTCGACAGCGTCCAGCCTCAGTTCACCAGCGAGCACGACCAAGACCAGAACGACGAGGCAAATGAGTTCATAGCGACGTTGAAGGCCGAATTAACGGACGATTTATTTGTGATCATCAAGGGAATACTGGCCGGCCAAACGCATCGAGAGCTTGCCGAGTCGCTCGGGATCGACGAGCGAACCGTCCGTCGCCGGCTGTCGCGTGTTCGCGAACAACTGGCCCCGAACGTCGCCAGCACGAACGAAACCGCACACACGGCAAACAGTCCGCCGACGATGCCGCGAGTGAATTACAACGAGTTCGTGCTCGGCAAATTGATTGGCAGCGGTGGTTTCGGCAAGGTCTATCGTGCGAGCATGCAAGCCGATGGCGGAACGGTCGCCGCTGTAAAGTTCCTTCGCAAGGCGTTCTGGCAGAACCACGCTGCTCGCCGGTCATTCCTAAACGAAATTAACCTCGCCTCGCAAATCAACCATCCAGGCGTCATCCGCTACCTCAGTTACGGCGAATCACCGCACGGTGGCCCGTATGTCATCAGCGAGTGGATTGACGGGCATTCATTGCAGGACGCTGCCGACGTGACGCCGAATCAGATCGTTCATTGGCTCCAGCAAATCTGCGATGCCATCGGGGCCGTACATCAAGCCGGCCTGGTCCACGGTGACCTCACGCCGAGCAACGTCCTGGTCAATGCAAACGATCGAATCACGATCGCCGACTTTGGTTTTTCACAAGCATCCATCGAAACAACAGCGTCCGCGATCGACAAGCCTCGATTACTGGGTGGAACACCGGGCTTCGCGGCTCCCGAGCAAATCGACCCGGCGTTCGGTTCGATCGGACCCAAGACCGACATCTACGCCATCGGCGGTCTCCTTCACTGGCTCCTTTACCAGGAGCCACCCAACCTCGGTGTAACTCCCGAAGAATCACTCTCGTCAACGCTCTCGGGGCTCGATCCAGAAGTCATGCCAAGCGAAGCAATTCACAGCGAGCTTCGCAATATTCTAGCAGCCACGCTCCGCAAATCGCCCTCAGACCGAACCGCAACCATCGAAGACATCCTGGCGATGGTTGGTCGATCAAGATGAACTCGGGACGAGGATCCTTCCCTGGTAATGGATCGAAAACGACGAAGCGAAATCGCCGACTGGAGAAGCGACGATCCGGGCAGCGATCTCTCGCACACGCTGGTCCGAAAAAGCTTGGTGATGCCGGAACTCAATCACACCAGGCTTGACCATCGCCGCCAGCGCATTGCCCGCCGAATCGTCTTCGTAGTTCAGTCCTGAAATTCGGATGTCACGATGTTCGGTCGTATACGGAAAGAAATGGGCCGCCGTTTCATTGGCGATCAACTTCATCAGGTAGCCTTCCTGATCAATGGACTCTTCGACACATTCCAACCCGGTGACATTCATTCGGCACGACCATTCTGAAAGAGCCGGTCGCACAACTGTTCCGCAAATTTGGCCGTGAACTGACCACGTCCGATCAGTCGTTCGATCGCGTCGCGAAGATTTGATATGAGCTGTCGGCTCAGCGTCTGAGCGACTGCCGCATGCTCTTCCAAAGATTGGCAGAGTTTCACAATCCGCTTCGCAAACGCGAACGTCCGTTCGGGCAAGTCAGTCTTCATATCAAACAGAATACCGAATCTGCATCACTACCGTACGCTTCTCGATTTCATCTCCATTTCACACTTCACACTTCACCCCTCACTATTCAAACTTCATCGTGGTTAACAAGTCTCTATTCCAAAGCATCACCAGCGTCCTTCCACGAGGAACCGTCGTTAGCGAAGCAGGCGGCCCAGCGTACACGCTGTCTGCGAAGCACGCGCTCGCCCAAATGGCGGCGACCGGTACGTTCGATAACGTCTATTACGCAACCGCGAAAAACCAACTCGATGCGATGCGAAAGCTGATCGACGAGATCGACGACAACGAATTCCTGGCAAAGCTGGCCGTCTACTCACGTGAGCGTGCTTATATGAAGGACATGCCGGCGGCGCTATTGGTTGTACTGTCGACGCGAGACACCAAGCTCATGCACCAAGTCTTCGACCGAGTCGCCGACAACGGCCGCGTTCTGCGCACCGTTTTCCGAATGACTCGTTCGGGACAGTTCGGTCGCAAAGGCCTGCTTAACGCGATCCACCCCTGAATTCGGAAACGCCGCCGCAGATCCGGTTGTCGCCGAATCGATCCACACAACGGTGTGAACGTCACCATAGCCGCAGCTGTTTTCAAGACAGTGTCCTCATCCGGCCGGGTGACTTCCGTATTGCGTCAGAGACGCAGTGACGTGAGCGGGAATCGAACCCGCGGACTCCTGGATGAAAACCAGACGATTCTGCCATCAGAATCTACCACGCCGTTTTGTTGCTTCGATCGAAGCGAGTACCGCATAGGAGTTTCGATCTCCTTCCTGCTGCCTGAGAAGCAGCCGACCTAGCCAGTAGTCGAATGCGGCGTTTGCAAAGCGATGGCAACGGGAGTCGAACCCGCAGCGACTTGATAGACAATCAAGCTTCCTTCCCAGAGGAAATTGCCACCGAATATGTTCGCGAGGGTGACCAACCGGAATTGAACCGGCGACAAACTCATTCACAGTGAGTCTCTGGAAACCAACACCAGATCTGGCCACAGTCGGGTATCAGTGAGTCGCACACTGTCCATGCGTGGTCCCAAACCACACCGCTTACTCCAAGCTATACCCGAAAACATCAACAGCACCGGAGACTGGAATCGAACCAATGAACTCCTGATTCAGAGTCAGGTGCAGCGACCAACAACTGCTACTCCGGCGTAACTAAAACTTGCAAAGCACTCCGTTCGGGAATTGAACCCGACCTGCGAGCTTCAAAGGCTCACGTCGCGACTACGCGCCGGAGAGAGTATTTCAAACAATTAAAAAGAGTGTCCTGCGGGAGTCGAACCCACCTAGCCGGATTGGAAGTCCGGAACCTTTGCCGCTCGGCCAAGGACACGAAATATGCGGAAGTTTGAAGGGCGAGGTGTGAAACGAAGCGAGCTATCTCACACTTCTCGCTTCACCCTTCAGACTTCGCGAAGCTCCGGCGGATGGACTCGAACCATCACTCGTCTCCTTAACAGGGAGCCGCCTTACCATTGGGCCACACCGGATTCTGCAAAGCGCCCAGTGGGAGTCGAACCCACACTTCCGCCATGGCAAGGCAGCAGGCTACCGCTACATCATGGGCGCAAAAATGCATCACTACCAAATTGTCAAAGATCAATGACGCCGGAGCGTCTCAAGAGCACCGAGCCGGAATCGAACCCGCATCACCTCGTTACGACGGAGGAGTCTTGCCGTTAGACCATCAGTGCTTGTTTCAAAATGTCTCAAGTGGGATCGGTGAGAATCGAACTCACATCGCTCGGATTAAGAGTCCGATGCATTACCTTGTCTGCCACAATCCCATGTGTTGTTGTTCTCAGCGTCGTCGTTGTTTTGTTTCAGTCGGCGTGGCGGGAATTGAACCCGCGACCGTCGCCTTATAAGGACGCCGCTCTCACCCCTGAGCTACACGCCGATGCGTAGCGATGGGGCCGAAGGGAGTTGAACCCTCACCGAACGGATTAAAAGTCCGTCATGCTGCCAGTTACACCACAGCCCCGCTTATTCGATCGCGGCTATGCGTTTCAATCGCAGTGCAGACAGCATGTTGGTTTTTCTTTCGTGTCGTTGTCGTAAGTGGTAGCCCCGAGGATCGAACTCAGCGCGACCCGCGTATCAGGCGGATTTGGGCGACCAGCCCTCGACTACCATGTTGTCGTTTCAAAAAAGTCGGACACCTCGGAGTCGAACCGAGAGCCTCCTGGTCCCAAACCAGGCGTGCTTCCATCTGCACCTGTATCCGATGTTGTGTTGCTTCAATCGCCGCGGATGATTCCGTCGGCGCATATCTTCCTTGTCAGTGGGCCGGGAGGCGCTCGAATCCTCGTCTGCGGTTCTTCAGACCGCCGCTAGACCGTCTCAGCTACCAGCCCAAATTGGGTTCGTTGTTGGGGTTGCCCGTTCGATGCGGACACGAAAAAAGGCTCGATGTCTGTGTGACACCGAGCCTTCATAAAGAAGTCGTTCGCTACTGAAAGCGAGTGTCACATCAGACGCGGATACGCCGGGGCATTATCTGTATTCAACGGTTGCCCGCCGAAGAGACTGCCTTCGTGTATCTGTTCGAGTCGACTGGATTGCATATTCGTTAACATCAGAAAGCTCGTTACTCGCTCGTCTGTGAATGTGACTTGTGTGTTCGGAGAGATAGACTCTCTCGCCGCCAGATGGTTCGCCAAAAATGTCAGCTTCCGCAAAAAACATTCTTGGCCGATGCTGCCTCACACGAACATGAAACACCGCTCAGGCTCGAAAGTACTCATTGGACGCGAAAATATATCAGTCGCGGGGTACAAGGAAACGCAAGTGATGAGCGGCATGTGCAGAATGAATTTGCTCAATCCGCTCACGTGGCAGTCGCCCAAACGCTGGATGCGGAGCATAGTCACCAACGTGAGCGTAGAACCGATCCACGCTCGCAGCAAAAGCCTCAACCTCACCAGCGTCATCCAGATCGGCCGGCGGAACGAACATCGACGCTGTACGAATTCCACGAGGTGAATCGACACTGAGGACTTTCGGCAAGAGGGTCCGTCGCATCACAGGACGCAAGAACGCGAAGAACGACATCCACTTCGGATAGCCATCAACACTCGGATCTTGCACGAGCGTTAGGTGACGGCAGATTTGCCCCAGCGACCAATTGCCATTTTGGTTGTAGCCGCTCTGCAGTAGCGATCGTGCTTCTTGAACCGCCGCGTTCAGATCGTCGAAGTGTAGTTCCCGCAGTTGTTTCATGTGGTTAGTATAACGGGATAGGACATTGGAATATACGGGGATCAACCGAGCCCGTCGGACTGCTCCTTTGTTATGTGTTGGAGCAAGATGAGAGCTTTGAGTAATGAAAGAGTCAAAATGAAGCGATATCAGATTTTGAAACATGAGTGGGTATTCGACATTTCTTTTGTGCTGCCATATTTGCGCCAGCAGTGCCTTGAGCACGGATACGCGCCTACCCACAAATGGCGAAGTGCTGCCATAGACAGCAAGATGAGGTTGGCGGCATTGCATCATCTTGAAATCGGTGTCGTTGATGATCTGCCGGAGCAAGCACAAACAGGCGTTGATCTTGTTGTCGATTACTTTTGCGGCGACTGGTGGACGAAAGCTGGATTGGCTCGCCTGACAGAAGAACAGAAAACGAAGTACAAGCTTCTCGATCCGCAGAGTCTCAAAAATTGCTATCTCGACAATAAGCCTGCGGTCGACAGATCCAAACCTTCTCACAGCCTACGTTGGTACACGGAGCTTCGGTGCGGCCTCTTACTGGGCGGCCTGACCGGACGTTGGGACGATGTGGCAAAGATCTGCGCTGGGTTCGATGCCACGATTCCACCGGAGTACTGTGCTGGTGAGATCGAAGATCAGATGTTCCAACTGATGATTTGCATCGCCGGCAGCTTGAGTCCCGAACCGATGGACGGTGCCGATCAACTGTTTGAAGAGGCCAAGAAATCCCGCCTCAAACGGCCACGACTATTGTGTGCGGCATGGGAGGCTGTGATCGCTGGAGATCAGGCCGCTTTTGACAAGGCGTTCGTTGACTCCGTCAAGCACTTCGTGGCAAAACCTGTCAACAGCAATATTTCGTATGATATCGTGGCCCTGGCTCAGTCCATCATCTGGTTGATTGCTGAACACCGAGGTTTGACGCTTCCAAAGATGTCCGAGAAATGTTTGGCTGCGGTGGTGACTCGGCAGTCGGTTGGTTTGGCCTGATGATGAACGATCTTTCTATACTCAGTGCTCGCTGGCCAATCGGAACGGAAATGATGACAGGATTGTTATGAAGAAGTATGAAATTTTGAAGCACAAGTGGGTCTACGAGTTTTCCCATGTCCTAAAGCGACGTCGTGAGAAAAGCCACGAGAACGCATACGCGCCAACCGTGAATCACCGTAGTTCGGCTATCCAAGACAAGATCGTCCTTGTGACATTGCATCATTTGCAAATCGGTGTCGTTGATGATCTGCCAAAGCAAGCACAAACAGGCGTTGATCTCGTTGTCGATTACTTCTGCGGGGACTGGTGGACAAAAGC
Organism: Rubripirellula tenax; assembly: GCF_007860125.1. NCBI lineage: Bacteria > Pseudomonadati > Planctomycetota > Planctomycetia > Pirellulales > Pirellulaceae > Rubripirellula > Rubripirellula tenax. The sequence continues at coordinate 6,430 of NZ_SJPW01000009.1, read as the reverse complement.
TGCGTTGGCTCGCCTGACGGAAGAGCAGAAAACGAAGTACAAGCTTCTCGATCCACAGAGCCTCGAAAATTGCCATCTGAATAATAAGACTGCGGTCGACAGATCCAAACCTTCTCACAGCCTACGTTGGTACACGGAGCTTCGGTGCGGACTCTTACTGGGCGGCCTAACCGGACGTTGGGACGATGTGGCAAAGATCTGCGCGGGGTTCGATGCCACGATTCCACCAGAGTACTGTGCTGGAGAGATCGAAGATCAGATGTTCCAAATAATGATTTGCATCGCCGGAAGTCTGAGTCCCGAACCGATGGACGGTGCCGATCAACTGTTTGAAGAGGCCAAGAAATCCCGCCTCAAACGGCCACGACTTTTGTGTGCGGCATGGGAGGCTGTGATCGCCAAAGATCAGGCCGCCTTTGACAAGGCGTTTGTTGACTCCGTCAAGCACTTCGTGGCAAAACCTGTCAACAGCAATATTTCGTATGATATCGTGGCCCTGGCTCAGTCCATCATATGGTTGATTGCTGAACACCGAGGTTTGACGCTTCCAGAGATGTCCGAGAAATGTTTGGCTGCGGTGCTGACTCGGCAGTCGGTTGGTTTGGCGTAAGTCATCAAACCACATAAAACACTCCAATAACAAAGCCAAATGAGATACTCCATTTACTTCTTTGCCATGAATGCCTCGCAAGTCGCAGAGCAGTTCTCGAATCCCAGCACGTTACTGGACCAAATGGCAGACCGACTTCGTGAAGCAAACGAATTCACCGAGGATGAAGTGAAAGACTCGCTTAAGTTCGCAAGTCAGATCTGTGCTTGCCGTCTGCCGGACGACTGCGGCACGGATTACTTCAACGCACTGTGCTGGTTGTGCGAAGTCGCCAGCGAAAAGGTGGAGATACCTGGATTCACGCTGTTGCGGAGCCACGGCCATATCGACGACATTGGCATCTGGCATTGGTTTCAATCGCAGTCCCCACCGTTTGCGGTCCCCACCTGTAGCGACCGACCACCGGAGGTGGGCTATCTCGCAAATTCCGATATCGAATCCATCGTTCTGCCTGCGTTAGAAGAAGCCGATGAATGCACCGATGAAGAAGCCGAATCCGCTCGGACAAATTTTCACGAAGTCGTTGAATCTGTACACGAGGACGGACTGGACTTGTTGGCTGTGATGCTTTGTAGTTGATCGAATGCGTCGAATCCGCAGTTCACAATAGTCGATCCGTCATAGGACGCTTGAATTGACTGAATTCTGCGACGCTCTGTGATACTTTCGCTCCCGATAAGAAACTCCCTATGAACTCAATCGAAAAGTTTCTCGCCGCAAAAACTTATGCAGTCGCCGGCGCATCCAATCGTCAGCACAAGTACGGCAACAAAGTCTTCCGCGCCCTGCTCGCCGCCAGCCGAGAGACCTACCCGCTCAATCCCGCCCAAGACGCAATCGAAGGCCACCAAGCCTACCCGACGATCGCCGACCTACCGCTCGTCCCCGAAGCTCTCTCGATCATTACGCCACCCGAGGTCACTCGCAAAGTCGTCTCCGACGCAATCGCGGCCGGAGTGAAGCACATCTGGATGCAACCCGGAGCCGAAGACGATCAGGCCAGCGAATCCGCACGCGAAGCCGGCATCACCGTCATCGACGACGGAAGTTGCATTCTCGTACTTCTTGCGCTCAGCTAGTGATGGTTTCCGCACAGCAATGCGTCATGAGGTGTCAGAAACCCCAACCTCTTCTTAGAATACGGGAATGGAATTCAAGATCGACGCGAACGCCTTACGGCGCTGCGTTGTCGTCTTGAATAGCTCCAATTTCGAATCGGAAATCTATGAAAACGCTACAGCAAGCTGGAATTCACGTACCACTCTTGGTTTCCCATGACCTCGAGCTGGCGAAAGAGTGGCATCCAACGCTGAATGAGGCCCACAGCCTAGATCAAATTCCTTCCAACAGTAGCTATCGAGTCTGGTGGCGTTGCAGTAAAGACTCTCGTCACGAATGGCAATCTCAGGTTCGAGCAAGAGTCTATGAGGGACACGGTTGCCCCTATTGCTCTGGCCGTCGAGTTATCGCCGAAGATTCGATTGAGATGCTCTATCCCGATGTTGCAAGCGAGTTTCATCCAGACAAAAACGGAGATTTGAAGCCAACCGAACTTGCCCCTCAATCGAACAAAAAGGTCTGGTGGCAATGTAGCGTCGACAGTCATCATGAGTGGCAGGCAACAGTTGCAGGTCGAGCCATTGGGTCGAGTGGTTGTCCTGGATGCAGGCGACTGCAAATGTCTGTTGCATCAAAATCTCCGGACGTCGCCGCCGAGTGGCATCCGACGAAGAACGGCGATTTAGTACCGGAGGCGGTTCCCAACCGAAGTGAGAAGTGCGTTTGGTGGCAGTGCCAAAAGGATGCAGCTCATGAATGGACCGCAATGGTCAAGACGCGTACAGATGGACGAAAGAACTGCCCGCATTGCCAGGGACACCAAAGAAAAAAACGAAAACGCAGTGCGACAAAGCCCGCTACTTCGAGGTTGCGTCGTGGAACAACTGCCGTCAGCGAATCCCATCCCGACCTGCTCAAGTTTTGGCATGCGACGAAGAACGCCAATTTTGATCCCGAGCAAGTTTCTCAGGGTTCAGAATTGGTCGTCTGGTGGCAATGTCCCGATGAACCGACGCACGAGTGGCAATCGTCTGTCAAGAACCAGGTTCATCGAAAGCATGCTTGCCCAGAATGTGCTCCTCAGACATCGGGAAGACCCAGCAGAGTTGCTCTGGAGGATTCAATCGCAACGAAGCGCCCCGAACTATCGGCGGAGTGGCATCCAACAAAAAACGGGACGATTGTCCCAGAGCATTTGGGGTCCGGCAGTGGAAAGAAGGTTTGGTGGCAATGCAGAAACGACGAAGAACACGTTTGGTCGGCTTACGTCTGGCAGCGGACGAAAGGATCGGGCTGCCCCTATTGCAGTGGACTGTTGGCGGATTCCAAGACATGCCTTGCAAATGTTGAGCCTGAAATTGCGAAGTCGTGGCACGCGACAAAGAACGCGCCGGAAACTCCTTTCGACGTACGACGACAGAGTGCGAAGAAGTTTTGGTGGCAATGTGACGTCAACCCAGATCATGTTTGGTCAGAGTCGGTACAGAACCGCGTTAATCGTCGCACTTGCCCCCAGTGCAACCGAATCGCGAGAGACACACTGATCCAGGAAGCCTTGAGCGATTCCGTTGCTGGCAATGTTTCCTATCTTGAAACGTTTGAAGAGTCGGTCGCAAGTTTGTCAAAGCTGGTCTTCATCGAAATTTCTGATGAAGATTCTCAGCAAGCACTGTACCGACTGATTCACGCGGGTTTGATCGCTTCAATGGAAACGTACCTATCAGATTCCTTCATCAACACCGTCGTTCCCTCAAAAGAACTGCGAAACTCGGTTATGCTGACGACGCCAGCTTTCAAGGAGAAGAAGTACAGTATTGCGGAAATCGTCGACTGGGACATCAATGCCGCAAACAACGTCAAGAAGTATCTCTTGGACGTTATCTATCACAATCTATTCGTCGTGCAAAAGATGTTTGAGACCGTATTGCGAGTGCAGTTCCCGAGCGAGGACGATCTTCGCGTTTTGCAAAAATCAATTGACAAGCGACACCATATTGTGCATCGAAACGGACGAAACAAGAAAGGCGTAACGCTGTCTCTCGAAGTCGCTGATCTCAATTCGACGGTGAAATGCGTCAGACAGTTTGTTCTGGGAATCGACAAGCAAATGCGACAGCCCCCTTGGCTGAACTGACCGCTGTAACATCAACAAGCAAGGATTCTGGCTTGCAATATCGCGTCACTCAGATGAAAATGCAGGAATGGAAAATCTAAGTCAAATCGAAGCAGCGGCGGCCTCTTTGCCTCCCGACCAACAGCGAGAACTGTTGGTTTGGCTGGCACAGCGTGTCGGTGAACACCGACCATCGGGAAAGTCACAGAGCGTGCTTGACATTCCTGCGGCGAATGTTGGTCAAGTCCTCTCGTATGATGAGGCTAACAGCGACCTGCTTGATGAAATGCTGGAGCAGCAAAATTGAACCATGGACTGGATACTGGGTTCCTCGTTGCGGCCGCTATCACCCAACATCCGCTTCATCAAAATGCAAAAGCGACACTCGCACGGTTGCTCAATAACGGCGATCGGTTCTCGCTGACTCCGCAAGTTCTGGCAGAACTCATCCACATCGTGACTGATCCAAAACGCTTTTCGCAACCATTGTCGGTCGACGATGCTCGCGACCTTGCCGAGCAGTGGTGGAACGCCAACGAAGTGGATCACGTATTTCCTGATAGCGACGCGACAATGCAATTCATTGATTGGCATCGGCAGCATCAACTCGGTCGCAAGCGGTTGCTCGACACCTTGCTCGCGACGACGTACTTCTCTGCTGGAGTTCATTCAATCCTGACGACGAACCCGAAGGATTTTGTGTTGTTCGCTGGCCTCAATTGCATCACGCCCTAGTGAGCCGGCCATCAACGTCATCGACGACGGAAGCTGCGTGCTCGTGCTGTTGGCTCTGAGCTAGAAGAGCGAACGAATTACTTTCGCCGGATTGCCCGCGACGACGACATTGGCCGGCACATCCTTCGTGACTACGCTGCCGGCACCAATGACGCTGCGATCTCCGATGGTCACGCCAGGGCAGATGATCGCTTTGCCGCCGATCCACACATCGTCTCCGATCGTGACGGGCTTACCGAACTCTTGAGTTCGGCGCAGTTCAGCGTCCAGCGGATGCGTGGCGGTGTAGATGTGAACGCCGGGTGCAACAAACACATGGCTGCCGATCCGAACTTCGCAAACGTCCAAGATCACGCAGTCGAAGTTGAAGTAAACCTTCTCGCCGAGATAGATGTTGGTTCCGTAATCGCATCGAAAAGGCGGTTCAAGCCAAACCGTGTCTCCGCCGCTGCCGAACAGTTCGCGGCAAACGTTTCTCATGCGTTCGGTGTCTCCCGGTTCGGCATGGTTCAGCGTATGGAGTAGCTTCCGCGTGTGCAGGCGATCGGCCGTCAGTTCTGGATCAGCCGGGTCGTAAGGTTCGCCGGCGAGCATCTTTTGCTTCTCACTCATTTCACTGAACCATGATCGAGTCGATCAAGATCTCGAACGGTCCCGGTTTCTTGTCGCCGAGCAAAATACCGATGGATTGCACTTGGCTGGGCCTCAGCTTCATGCCGGGTATGCGGCGGCCGAAGGAGTGAGCGACGAACTGGTCGATCGGCAGTTTGACTTCCGTCCACTGGCCGGCGGTCGTGGCGAATTCCATCTGGTAGGAGAATGCCGTCCGGCGATCGGGCGTGTAGAGATTGAACGTGTAGCGACGTCCGTCGCCTTTGACTCGCAACACGATCGTCTCGCCGGGATCGAGACCGAGTGAACCGCTGGGCCCCGAGCGTACTGACGCGAACCCGCCGTTGTTTTCAAGCGACAGGTTGCCGGCGAACCGCATCGCGTCTTCACCCGTGTCCAATTTGACAATCGACGCTTGGCTGCTTGATCGCCCGCCCATGACGCCGTCGTTGACGATCTGCCACTTGGCCGCGTCACTGGACTGTGTGTCAGCAGATTGGGCAAAGTCGAACAGGCTGGTCATCGTTTGTGCTTCCGCGGCCGGTACCGTGAGGACAGCGAACAAGAGTACGGCGGCAAATCGAAAGAGCGGTTTCATGCTTGGTGATCACGGCAAGAGGATTGGGGCGGGCAGTGAACTATACCGACGAAGCAAACCAAACCTTCCGTTCATCTCACAGCTTGATGGCGGCTTTGCAAAATCGCTTCACGATCTTTGCATCGACATCATCGAGGCTTTTGTACGTCAGGTGCCGCCGGAACTTGCCGCCACCTTCGAGCAAACCATCGGGATCGTCGAGCGACGAACCTTGAGCGAACGACAACTGAACGTGCGCTTTGTAGGGAAACACGCCGCAAAACTGCCCTTCCTTCTCCTCTGGTTTCAGCGTGTAAAGCGTCCCACCGTATTTGGCGACCTTCGACGCCTTCGGAACCGCCGCCATCACGAGCGAATCGAGCAACTCAATCAGGTTGGTTTTCTTTGCGTCAGTCATGATGATCCATTTCTCTGTCGAATCGCGAAGGAACGATCGGTAGACTACCATCTGTGGCGATTGACCGAGTGCAGTTTGTGGAGATTACGTTCAGTGGCGACAATCACGTTGCGAATGCCTGACGACCTGAAAGCGAAAGCACAGCAACTTGCCAGCGAGCAAGGCGTTTCGCTCAATAGCTAGTGTCTGTCCAGAAATCGCATGGCCGCAGGAATTACGACTAATTTCGAAGAAAAGCTCCCCGAAGATCGAACCCGCAAGCGGGTTCGCGCGTTGGAATTGTTGACTAAAAGCAATTTCAAACGC